>NZ_JBHXKE010000178.1:0-20937 GCF_042722765.1 Kitasatospora sp. NPDC058406 | reverse complement strand
TGGGGGGGGGGGGGGGGGGGCGGGGCCGGGCCGCCGGGCCCGGGCCCCGCCGGCCTCAGCCGATGACGGCGGTCTCGCGCCAGAGGTCGAGCAGCGACCGGTCCCCGGAACGGGCCACGCGCCCGGCATCGGGGGGCAGCCGGTTCCAGAGCAGCAGGTAGAGGTCACGGGCCGGGCCGGTGAGCGTCAGGTCGGCGGCCGGGGCGTCGTCGGCGAGTTCGACGGTCAGCGGTTCCCGGCTGACGGTCAGCAGCCAGGAGCCCGGCCCTTCGCCCCCGTCGCCGTCGGTCGCACGGACCAGTACCGTCCTGGGCCGGTCGCTCCGCACCCGACCGCGGCTGAGCGTCATGAACCCGCGCAGCAGCTCGTCGATCCCGTCCCGCGCGAGGGCCGGGCCGACCGCCGGGCCCTCGGTCCCGGCCGCGGCGTCCGCGTCGAAGCGGTGCACGGCGGTCTCGTGCGCCTGGCGGCGGGCCCAGAAGGCCAGCGGGCCGGTCGTCGGCAGGACGGTCCAGCAGTCCAGGTCGGCCGGGGCGGCGGCGAGCGTCGTCACCAGGGCGGAGTGGCCGGCCCGGAACCAGTCGACCAGCTCGGCGTCGTCCGGCTCCGGGCCCCAGGCGGCGCGTTCGCCGTCGGCGTCCATCCGGCTCCGGTGCCCGTCGCGGACGGTCGCCGTCGCCCAGCGGTGCACCTGGCCGGTGTGCAGCAGCAGATCGCGCAGCCGCCAGTCCGGACAGGTGGGGACGGGCGCGGAGAGGTCGGTGCCGGCGGCGGCGTTCGCGAGCAGGCTGCCCTCGCAGTGCAGCGCTTCGAGGTGTTCGGTGATCTCCATGGTCGGGGAGTCTCGCAGTACTGGCGGCTTTCGGACACGGCCGCCGGGACGGTCGGCCGGATTGGGCGGTCCGTCGGCGGCTTCCGGTGGGTGCCGGTGGACCGCGACCGGGCCGCACGGGTGCACCCTCGGGCCGTCCTGCGGTGGCCGTGTGACCTTGGCCGCCTCGACGCCGGGGGCGTCGTACGGACCGGTAACGTGAGCGCATGCCGATCACGCGTTCCCTGTACACCGCGGCCCGGGCCGTCGGCCGGCGAGCCGCGGGCCGCGCCGTCCACCGGGGCTGGCAGTGGGTCCAGCGGGCCGGCGCGGTGTCCACCGAGAGCCCCGGGCCGTACCGGTTCGGCGAGCTGGGCGCCGGGACCAAGCTGACGTTCCCGCTCGGGGCCGTGTTCAACGAGCAGTGGATCACCATCGGCCCGTTCTCGATCATCGGTGAGCGGGTCACGATCAGTGCCGGCTTCCTGCCGGGGCTCGACCTCGGACCCGAGCCGATCGTCCGGATCGGCGGCGGCTGCGTGATCGGCCGGGACAGCCACATCGTCGGCCACGAGTCGATCGTGCTCGGCGACGACGTCTGGACCGGTCCGGGCGTCTACATATCCGACCAGGCGCACGAGTACCGGTCCACCGACCTGCCGATCGGCAAGCAGTGGCCGCGCAACGAGCCGGTCGAGATCGGCTCGGGCAGCTGGATCGGCACCGGCGCGGTGATCCTCCCCGGTGCCCGGTTGGGCCGCAACGTCGTCGTCGCGGCCGGTTCGGTGGTGCGGGGTGAGGTGCCGGACCACACGGTGGTGGCGGGTGCCCCGGCGAAGGTCGTCCGCCGCTGGACGGAGGCGGAGGGGTGGGAACCGCCGTTCCGCAGCGAGCCTCCCCGACCGCTGCCCGACGACGTGACCGCCGCGCAGCTGCGGGCGCTGGCGGGGTGGGACCTGCGGCTGCCCGGTGAGTCGGAGGGCTGAGACCGGGGGTGGGGGAAGGCGGCGGCGGCCGGGAGCCGTGTCAGGTCGGTTCCTGGGCGGGCTCCGAGCGGCCTGAGTGATCCGAGCGACGAAGGAGGCCCGGAGGGGCCTGGCGGCCCTGGCGGCCCTGGTGGTCCTTGGGGTCCGGGACGCTCGGGAGGTCGCCGCGGCCCGGTGGGCCGGCCGGAACGGCGCGGTGGCCGGTGTCGCGTTCCGCGTCGCGGGCGGCGATGGCGGCGGTGATGCGCGGCAGGTGGGCGGGCCGGGCCGGGTCGAGGCCGGTGAGGACGGCGATCCTGCGCAGCCGGTAGTCGACGGTGTTCGGGTGCAGATGGAGCACCTGTGCGGTGTGACGGCGGTTCAGGCCGCCGGACAGGTGGACGCGCAGGGTGGCGAGCAGTTCCCCGCCGTCCTCCAGCGGTGCGAGCAGCGCGGCGAGTCGGCCGCGGGCGTGGCTGGGCCGGCAGAGCTGGTACTCCAGCAGGAGGTCGTCCAGCCGGTGCAGCCCGGGCGGTCGGCCGACGGCCCGGGCCACCTGGAGCACCTCGTCGGCGAGTGCCGCCGCCGCAGGCACCCCGTCAGGCCCGGCGGCCGACCCGCCGGCCCGGACGGTGACGCCCGCCGCGCGTGCGGTGCGGTCCACCGTGTCGGCGAGCCGCTGCCAGACGGCCTCCGGTACGGCGTTCGGCGCTTGCTCCAACGGGACCAGGACCACCCCGCCGGTGACCGAGAGCGCCGACAGCGCCGACTGCCGGGTGGCGTGGTCGAGTTCGGTGCGCAGCCGGCGCAGTTTGCGGTGGCCGGCCACGGCCCGGTCGACGTCGGGAGACCGCTCGTCCGGATGGTCGGCGACGGCGAGGCAGAGCACGGCGTACGCGGACGGGAGGCGGAGGCCGGCGCGTCTCGCGGCCTCCACGGCGGGCGCGCCGTCCAGCAGTGCGGTGAGCAGGGCGTGCCGGGCGGTCTGCCGTTCGTCGGGGCCGGTGCGCCGCTCGTCCAGGTAGCCCGCGCCGGCCGCGGCGGTGGCCTGGCGGAGCTGGTCGAGCAGCAGCCGGTTGAGGACCAGCAGGTCGGCCGCGTCGCCGTCGCGGGCGTGCCGGGCGACCAGTTCCCAGCAGACCTCCAGGCCGAGGTGGTGGGCGAGCAGGACGGCGTCGAGCGGCACCCCCTCCTCGGCCCGCCGCGCCGCGGCCTCCCGGACGGCGGCGAACTCCGTTGCGGGGGAGGGAAGTCCGGTCCGGACGGCCTGGGCGAGCGCGCGGATCCGGCGCTCGGTGACCTGGACCAGTTCGCCGGTGACCTGCTCGCGGGGCAGCCGGCGGTAGGCCGGCACCCGGTCGAGCAGCGCGGCGACGACGGTCTCGACCAACTCCGGAACGGCGCCGAGCAGGCGCTGGTCGGCGGGGACGCCGCCGATCACGGGGATCCGCCAATCGGTGGTGCGGGCGGGTGAATTGTGACCGGTCACAGGGATCACCGTCCAGGTCTGGGGGACACCCAAGGGCCAGGTCGGAGGGGCGACCGCATGATGGAGCCACTCGGGTTACCTGTTGGTAACAAACTTCCGCCGTGGAGGCAACAGTTGAGAACCCCACTTCTCCGCTTCGCCGCAAGACCGGTACACCGCAGGATCCTCGGTCCACTCGGCTCGGCCCTGCTGGCGGGCGTGCTGCTCGCCGGCGGGACGGCCGGGGCGGCTCGGGCGGCGGACGCGACCCCCACCGCGCCCGCCGCCGTCGCCTCCGCCGACCTCGCCCCGGCCGGTGAACTCCCGCCGGACGGCGACCCGGTGGCCTCGCCGCCCGGTGCCAACGACTGGAACTGCCGGCCGGGCGCGGCGCACCCGAACCCGGTCGTCCTGGTGCACGGCACCTTCGCGAACCGGTACGAGAACTGGCTCGCACTCTCGCCCCTGCTGAAGAGCAAGGGGTACTGCGTCTTCGCCCTCGACTACGGGATGATCCCCGGCGTCACCTCGTCCGGCAGCGGGCTGCTGCTGCCGATCGGCGGACTCGGCCCGGTCGCGGAGTCGGCGGCCCAGCTCGGCCGCTTCGTCGACCTGGTGCGCGGTGCCACCGGCGCGGCGAAGGTCGACGTCGTGGGCCACTCGCAGGGCGGCATGCTGCCGAACTACTACCTGAAGTTCCTCGGGGGCGCGGCGAAGGTCGACAAGGTGATCGGGCTGGCGCCCTCCAACCACGGGACGACGCTCTCCGGGATCGCCAACCTGGCCCCGTACCTCCCCCGGGTCGCCGAGCTGATCTACACCGTCTGCGCCGCCTGCCGGGACCAGGTGGTGGGCTCGGACTTCAACCGGACCATGGCCTCGAAGCCGGACACCGTGCCGGGTGTCCGCTACACCGTGATCGCGACCGTGTACGACGAGGTCGTCACGCCGTACCGGACCCAGTTCCTGACCGGGCCGAACGTGAACAACGTGGTTCTGCAGGACCGTTGCCCGGTCTCCCTGGCCGAGCACGTGGCGATCGCCTTCTCGCCGACGGCGCTGCACCTGGTGACCAACGCCCTCGATCCGGGGCGCGCCACACCGGTGATCTGCGGCTGAGGCCCACGGAGGAGCGGTGGCCGGCGCGGTGGCCACCGACGCTGCGCAGGACGTCGGACCGGCCGACTTCCTGCGCAGCGGTGTGTCCGGGCTAGGCGGCGGACGGCCCGGCGGTGCGGAAGGTGACCACGGCGGTCACGCCCTCGGGTCGCAGGTCGTACGGACCGGCGGATCCGAGGAGCGCGGCGTCGTAGCGGGTGAGGAGGGTGGAGCCGGCGGTCGCGGTGCCGGACAGGCAGACCAGCAGGACGGCGGCGCCGGCCGGGACGTCCACCGTGCGGGGCGTGTCCGCGAGCAGCAGGTCGGCGGTGACCCGGCCGCGCCGGGTCATCACGTTGAAGTCGACCAGCGGGCCGCCGAGCAGCCGGCAGCTGGTGGCCGCGTCGCCGGAGAAGGCGAACGGACGGAACGGGGCGTCGACGACGTGCTCGGCGCCGTCGACGGTCAGGGCCATGCCCTCGCCCTCGACGAGGGTGATCACCCGGTCGATGCCCGGGAAGGCGGAGAACGGACCGGCCGACGCGACGTCGGCGAGGCTGACCCGCCACCCGAACTCGTCCAGCCCGGAGCCTGCGGGGTGCCCGGCGACCTCCCTGGTCACCCCGCCGCCGTTCCGCCACGCCGTGGCGGGGCGCTCGGTGGCGCGCAGGAGCTGGACCGGTCCGTTGCTGCTCGTCATGGCGCGATCCTCGCACGGTGGGGGAGGGGCGGGACCCCGGGGGCGGTCCGCCGGGAGGCGGGCCCGGGCGCCGTCGGCCGCGGTGCCCACGCCGTCGTCGGCTCCGGGCCGGGCCGGGTGCGGGCGGGGGCGTGCGGGCGGGGGTGACGGGGCGGGCGGGTCAGCGGCGGCGGGCGGTGAGGGGGAGGACGGCCGCGACGGTGGCGGCGACCGCGACGCTGGTCAGGGCGACCGGGAGGCTGGTCGCGTCGGCCAGGAACCCGATGACGGGCGGGCCGACGAGCATGCCGCCGTAGCCGAGGGTGGACGCGAACGCCACCCCCTTCGGGCCGCCCTCGGCGCCGGCCCGGGCGATGGCGAGCGGGAATATGTTGGCCAGGCCGAGCCCGACCAGGACGAAGCCGGCCAGGGCGAGCGGCGCCGCCGGGGCGAGTGCGGCCAGCAGCATCCCGGCCGCCGCCGTGAGCCCGCCGAGGAACATCAGCCGGGTCTGGCCGAGCCGGACGGAGAGCCAGGTGCCGCCGACCCGGCCGGTCGTCATGGCGAGTGCGTAGGCCGCGTAGCCGGCTGCGGCCAGTCCGGCGCCCGCGTGGACGTCGTCGGTGAGGTGGAGGGTGGTCCAGTCGGCGACGGCGCCCTCGCCGTACGCGGTGCAGAGCGCGGTGAGGCCGAGCAGGAGGATGAGCAGCCGGGCGTGCGTCGGGTTGCCGTCGTTCCCGGCCCCGCTCCCGGTGCCGGTGCCGGTGCCGGTGGGAACGGTGAGGGGAGCTGCGGCGACGGGCGGCGCCGTGCGTGCGGCCGGGCTGCGGAGCAGCGCGACACCCGCGACCGCGGTGACGACCAGGCCCAGCAGACCACCGAGCGCGAGCGACCAGCCGGCGGTGATCGAACCGGCGAGCAGGCCGCCGGCGCCCGCGCCGAGCAGGCCGCCGAGACTGTACCCGGCGTGGAAGCTGGGCATGACGGGGCGGCGGAGTTCGGCGACGATCTCGACGGCGGCGCTGTTCATGGCCACGTTGGCACCGCCGTAGCCGGCACCGAAGAGCAGCAGGACGCCGCCGAGCGTGGCCACCGAGTGGGTGTGGGCGGGCAGCGGGACGGCCAGGGCGAGCAGGGCGAGCGAGGCGACGGTGACCGGGCGCGAGCCGTAGCGCAGGCAGAGCCGCCCGACGATCGGCATGGTGGCGACGGCCCCGGCGGACACGCAGAGCAGGGCGAGTCCGAGGGCGCTGTGGGAGGCGTTGACCTGGCTGCGGACGTCCGGAATGCGGACGACCCAGGCGGCGAAGAGGAACCCGTCGACCGCGAAGAAGGCGGTGAGCGCGATCCGGGCGGTGCTCCAGAGGGCGCGGGCGGAGGGGTCGGCGGCGGCGGGGTCGTGGCCGGAGCTGTGGGGTTCGGACGCTTTGCTGCGAGACTGGACGGACGGCCGGTCGGCGGGGGCGGGGGGACGGATTTTGTTTCGGAGCGGCACAAAGTAACAATAGGCGCGTGCAGCTCACACCTTCAAGTCCCAAGCCCGGCTCCGGGGCCGACTCCGACGCGCAGCGCGACGCCCACCGCCGCGCGGCCCCCGACCGTGGACGGACGCTGCTCGGCCCCGCGCTCTCGCTCATCCACACCGGTCAGACCCCGACCCGCTCGGCGCTCACCCGCGCGCTGGACGTCACCCGGGCCACGGCCGGAGCCGTCACCGCCGAACTGGAGTCGCTCGGCCTGATCACGGTCGACTCCCGCCCGGCCGGCGGAGGACGGGGGCGCCCCTCGCACCGGCTCGCCATCGATCCCGCGGGCCCGGTGGTGGTCGCCGGACAGATCCACGCGGACGGGCTGAGCGTCACGCTGGCCGGACTCGGCGGGCTGCTCGACCCGCCGGTCCACCTCCCGCTGCCCGCCGCCACCGACCCGGTCCGGCTGCTGCGCGCGGTCGCCCAGGCGGGCGCCGAACTCGCCCGCGAGACCGACCGGCGCTGCCTCGGTGCCGCGCTCGCGCTGCCCAACCCGGTCACCGAACCGGACGGCACCGCGCTCGCCGCCCTGCACTTCGCCTGGCCCAGCGGCACCCCGGTCGCCGACCTGTACGACGTCGAGGTGGGCCGTGCCGACCACGGCCCGCGCGCGCTCGATCCGCTGCCCACCGCGATCGCCAACGACGCGAACCTCGCCGCCCTCGCCGAGTACCGGCACGGCGCCGGGCGGGGGGCCCGGCACCTGCTGCTGGTCACCTCCGGCCACCGGGGCGTCGGTGGCGCACTGGTCATCGACGGCCGGCTGCACACCGGCAGCGCCGGCCTCGCCCTGGAGGTCGGCCACCTCACCGTCGACCCGCAGGGGCGCCCCTGCCAGTGCGGCAACCGGGGCTGCCTCAACTCGGAGACCGACCCGGACGCGCTCTTCGCCGCCGCCGGGCTCACCCCCGACCGCGACCGCCCGCCGCTCGACCAGGCGCGCGAACTCTGCCGGCGCGCCGCCGACGACGAGCGCGCGCGGGCGGCCGTCGAGCACGTCATCGACCGGCTCGGTCTCGGGCTGGCCGGCGTCGCCAACATCCTCAACCCCGACCGGGTGGTGCTCAGCGGGCTCCACCGCGACCTCCTTGAGGCCGCGCCCGAGCGGCTGCGCGCGGTCGTCGCCGAGCGCAGCCTCTGGGGGCGCAGCGGGCGGGTGCCGATCGTCGGCGCCGAGCTCGCGCACAGCGCGCTGGCGGGGGCGGCCGAGCTGGGGTGGCTGCCGTACCTGGCGGACCCGCAGTCGGTGGTCCCGGGCTGAAAGGGCTGAACGGGCAGGGCCGGGTGGTCCGGACGGGTCGGAACGGGAGGGCGGGACGGGCCGGGTCGGCCGGGCCGAACGGGCCGGGCCCGTTCGGCGTGGGGCGGGTGGGGCGCCCGGGGCGATAAGCGGAAGCTGGGGCTTCACATACGGTCACTTATCGTGACTCTCGTACACTCGTAGTGAGCATTCGAGGGGGACTTCGAAGGACTCGATCCACCCGCACGAGGAGAGTGGCCATGGGTACCCAGCCGATCGTCGAACCGGATCGCGCACCGAAGGCGGAGCCGGTCGTCGGGCCGGTCGTCGAGCCGACCGTCGACGTCGACCGTTCCGACGCGGAGTACCGGTCGTGGCTCAAGGAGGCGGTGCGCAAGGTCCAGGCGGACGCCAACCGCTCCGCCGACACCCACCTCCTCCGCTTCCCGCTCCCCGCCGAGTGGGGGATCGACCTCTACCTCAAGGACGAGTCCACCCACCCCACCGGCTCGCTCAAGCACCGGCTGGCCCGCTCGCTCTTCCTCTACGGGCTCTGCAACGGGTGGATCCGCCCCGGCAAGCCGGTGATCGAGGCCTCCAGCGGTTCCACCGCCGTCTCCGAGGCGTACTTCGCGCAGCTCGTCGGGGTGCCCTTCGTCGCGGTGATGGCCAAGTCCACCAGCCAGGCCAAGATCGACCTGATCGAGTTCCACGGCGGGGAGTGTCACCTGGTCGACCGCTCGGACGAGGTCTACGAGGCCTCCGCGCGGCTCGCCGAGGAGACCGGCGGCCACTACATGGACCAGTTCACCTACGCCGAGCGGGCCACCGACTGGCGCGGCAACAACAACATCGCCGAGTCGATCTTCGCCCAGCTGCGGCTGGAACCGCACCCCGAACCGGCCTGGATCGTCGCCACCGCCGGTACCGGCGGCACGTCGGCGACCATCGCCCGGTACGTCCACTACATGCAGTTCGACACCAGGATCTGCGTGGCCGACCCGGAGAACTCCTGCTTCTTCGACGGCTGGGTCCGACACGATCCGGACGCGGTCTGCGGAAGCGGCTCGCGGATCGAGGGGATAGGGCGCCCCCGGATGGAGCCGAGCTTCGTGCCCGGGGCGATCGACCGGATGATGAAGGTCCCGGACGCCGCCTCGATCGCCGCCGTGCGGGTGCTGGACGGCGTGCTCGGCCGGAAGGCGGGCGCGTCCACCGGGACCGGGCTGTGGAGCGCGCTGAGGATCGTCGCCGAGATGCGGGCGGCGGGGGAGCGCGGCAGCGTGGTCACCCTGATCTGCGACCCGGGCGACCGCTACCTCGACAAGTACTACGCGGACGAGTGGCTGGCCGGCGAGCGCATCGACATCGCCCCGCACCGGGCCGCGTTGGAGTCGTTCCTGGCCGGCGGCGCCTGGACGGGCTGAGGGCCGCGCCCCGGACCGGGCCGCGCGCCCTGGATCAGACGGTGCGCCGGTGATCAGGCGGTGCGCCGGTGATCAGGCGGTGCGCCGGCGCTCGGTGAGGAACAGCGCGCCGGTCAGCGCGAACGTGCCGAGCGGCACCGGCTGACCATCCGGACCGCACGCGCCCTCGTCGAGGCCGAGGGCTGGGAGGCGGTGACGGTCAGCCGGCCCCGCGCAGGGAGGCCGTCGCGGCCCTGGCCGGCCCGGTCACGGAGGTCGCCGGCGCCCGGGACCCGGAGACCTTCACCGAAGTGGTCCGGACCGTCCTGACCGCCCGTCCGTCACCGCCCGTCCGTCACCGCCCGGCCGTGGGCAGGTCGTCGGGGACGAGAAGCTGGAGTTCCTCCGTCGACGGGTCGGCGAGCTGCGCGACGCGCATGGCGTGGCGCTCGACCATGGTCTCGAAGACCTGACGGGCGGTGCGGCCGTTGCCGAAGTTGGGGCCGCGTTCGATGGCCGCGAAGTGGTCGAGGAGGGCGCTCGCGGTGTCCTCCGTGAGGGCGTACTCGTGCTCGGCGCACTGGGCGCGGGCGATCTGGAGCAGCTCGTCCGCCGAGTAGTCGGGGAAGCTGACGGTCCGTGAGAAGCGGGACGAGACGCCGGGGTTGGCGGAGAGGAAGCGTTCCATCTCGCTCGTGTAGCCGGCCACGATGACCACCACTTCGTCCCGGTGGTCCTCCATCAGCTTCACCAGGGTGTCGATCGCCTCCCGGCCGAAGTCGCGGGCGCCGTCCTCGGGGGCCAGCGCGTAGGCCTCGTCGATGAAGAGGACTCCGCCGCGGGCCCGGTCGAAGGCGGCGGCGGTGCGGATCGCGGTGGAGCCGATGTGTTCGCCGACCAGGTCGACCCGGGCCACCTCGACCAGGTGACCGCGCTGCAGCACGCCGAGCGAGGCCAGGATCTCGCCGTAGAGCCGGGCCACCGTGGTCTTGCCGGTGCCGGGGGCTCCGGTGAAGGCGAGGTGGCGGCGGAGCGACGGCGCCTTCAGCCCGGCCTGCTGCCGTCTCCGGCCGACCGAGATCAGGTCGATCAGCGTCCGCACCTCCTGCTTGACCGTCGCCAGGCCCACCAGGCCGTCGAGTTCGGCGAGCGCCTCGTCGGCGGGGCGGCAGTCGGGGATCGGGCCGATCGCCGAGGAGGCCGGCAGGGCGGACGCCAACGGTACTGCGGCGGCCGTCAGTTGGGCGCTCCGCGGGGCCGGTACGTCGAGGGCCGTCGTGGGCGCCGCGACCACGTCGTCCGAGGTGCAGCCGTCCACCACCGGTCCCGGTTCGGAGAACTCGAAGCCGGCGCGTTCGTTCTGCTCGGCCCGGCACCTGGTCAGCACGGTGCGGCAGCCGTCGATGATGTGGAAGCCGAACCCCTTGCCGTGCGACACCCGGCAGTCCTCGAAGGTGCCCCGGCCCTGGGCCGAGACGTAGACGCCGGCGTCCGAGCCGGCCCGGACGGTGCAGTCGCGCAGCACCGGGTCGGCGCCCTTGGTGACGATCACGCCGGTCGCCACGTCGGAGATCTCGCAGCCGGTCATCAGACCCCCGCTGCCGTGGTCGCGGAACCAGAGCCCGGTGCCCGCCTCCTGGACCCGGCAGCCGGTGAGGTTGACCGTCGCACCGCCGCTGACCGAGACCGCCGAGCTGCGGATCCGGCTGAAGGAGCAGCCCTCGGCGACGGCGGCGGAGTCGCGGTCCAGCACGAAGAGCGCGTCCGGCAGGTCGTGCAGCGCGCAGTCGGTGAGCGTGAGCCGGGCACCGTCGCTCACCCAGAGGGCCGGGTACTCGCCGGTCGAACCGTGGATCTTGCACGACTCGGCGGTCGCCTCGGTGCCCTGGTCCCAGACCGAGAGCGCCCCGCGCCCGAAGTCGCGCACGGTGGAGTGCACGAGGCTCAGCCGGGCCCGGCCGCGCAGGTCGGCGCCGTTCTCGGGCAGGGTGTGCACCCGGCAGCCGGTCAGCACCAGCTCGGCCTCGCCGTCCAGGGTGAGCCCGTTGCCGGTGACCCGGTGGATGTCGCAGTCGACCAGCCGCCCGCCCGCCTGCGCCTCGGCCTGGACGCCGCTGCCCCGGATCTCGTAGATCTCGCAGCCGGTCAGCTCGGCCGCGCTGCCCGGGTCGGAGAGCAGGACGCCGGCGCCGGAGGCGTGGTGCACCCGGCACCGCTCCAGGGCGGCGGTGGCGCCGCCGAGCACGGCCAGCCCGGCCTGGCCCGCGGCGGACACCTCGCAGTCCTCGAAGGCGGCCGCGGTCCCCTCGCCGCGCAGCCGGAGGCCGAGCCCGGCCGGGTTGGCCACCACACAGCTCTTCAGGGTCGGTCGGGCGCCCCCGGTGACCTCCACCCCGGCCGCCGACCGGGTCTCCACCCGGCAGCCGGTGAACGAGGGCGTGGCTGCCGGCCCGGTCACCAGCACCGCCGGGACGGAGCTGTCGCTGCCCTCGATCACCAGGTCGCGGACGGTCGCCGCAGCGGTGACGGTCAGCGGCACCCCGCCCGGCGGGTCGATCCGGACGGTGCCGGCGCCCTGGGCGGGGACGATCGTGACCGGCTTGTCCAGCACCACGTTCTCCCGGAACGTGCCCGGTCGCACGGTCACGGTGTCGCCCGGCTCGGCGGCGGCCAGGGCCTCCGCGAGTGTGTCGTACTCGCCGGCGCGGCGCCGCCAGCGGGATGCGCTGTCCTGAGTGACCCGGACCCTGTGCTCAGCCATGACGGTCTGTCGTCCCACCTTCATCGAGCCGGCGATCTACGGACCGGACGCGCGCGGATGCGACTCACCTTCGTGCGACGCAGACGGGAGCGGTGCACGCGGGTGTGCGGCCGTCCGCCCACCGTAGCGCGCCCGGGCGGATGCTCCCGCCCGCCCGCCGCCGCACGGCCCGGGGACCGTCGCGGGTTCACCACATGCTTCAACGAGCGCGCACACTTGCGGTTCCGGGACGCGGGTACGGGCGTCGGCCCGCCCGGCCGGGCGGGCGGCGCGGGTGCCGTGCGCCGCGAAGGGGAGTCGGCGCCGACGCCCGCGGCGGAGGGGGCGCGGGGGTCAGACCCGCTGGTCGGCCGGCCAGTGCGCGCCGTCCTCCAGCACCTCGACCTCGTCGCCGAGCCGGAGCGTACCGAGTACGTCGCCCGCCACGCCGGCCGGCCGCTCGGGGATCAGGTTCTGCCCGAACGCGGCCTTCTTCAGCAGCCGGTGGTGCCGGGCCAGGGTGCGCAGCGGCTCGGGGCCGCGCCGGTCGCCGCTCTCCTGGTCGGTGGTGGTGATCACACACCGCCCGCACGGCTTGACCACCCGGAAGGTCAGCGCGCCGATCCGGATCCGGCGCCAGCCGTCCTCGGCCCACGGCTCGCCGCCGGAGACGATCACGTTGGGGCGGAACCGCTCCATCGGCAGTTCCTCGTGGCCCTCCGGGTGCTCGGCGGCGATCAGCGCGTTGAGCTCGGCCAGCGAGGCGGTGGTGGTGAGCAGCAGCGGGAAGCCGTCGGCCATCGAGACGGTGTCGCCGGGCGCGGAGAACGTCGGGTCGACCGGCCGGACCCGGGGGTCGTCCAGGTGCACCAGCCGGTAGTCGCCCACGTGCTCGGCGATCCACAGCTGGGCCTCCTTGGCGGCCTCGGCGGCGCGGAACCGGGTGCCCCAGACCTCCACGTCGGCGAGCGGGTCCCCGTCCGCGACGGCGGGGGCGGGGATCTCGGCGCGGCTGCCGCCGGCGACGGTCAGGACGAGCGTGCCGTCGGCGAGGAGCCCGGTGCGGACCTGGCCGAGAGCGGCGTCCTCGCGCTGGCTGACGAACCGGCCGGTGGCGTCGGTGAGCATCCAGCGCCGGTCGCCGGACAGGCCCCACGGTTCGACCCGGGCGCTGTCCGGGCTCAGTCGGTACATCGACTTGACGGGGTAGACGTGGAGTCCGGTGAGCTGCATTCCCCCATCCTGCCAGCACGGCCCGGGGCGGCGGCGGCCCCGTCGGGGGCTCGCCCGCGGCACTCCGAGCGGCTCCTCGGCCGGGCGGCCCCGCGCCGCCGGGCGACCTCTGCCCGGCGTCTCGCCGACGCCCGGTCCGGCCCGGTCCGGCCCGCGCCCGGTCTGCACCCGATCGGCGGGGGATCCGGCGCGCGGACTCCCGGGCGCGCGGGTCCGCGAACGCGCACGGACCGCCCGGTACGCCGGTGGGGCGGCGTTCCGGGCGGTCCGTGGATGACCCGTTTCTCCGTACGCCCGACGCCTTGGCCACGCCGGGTGGTGCTCAGGTGGTGCGGGTGCGGGCCGGGTGGGGTCCGGCCCGGGTGAGCTCAGCGGCTCCGGATGGGTTCAGTAGCCCTGCCCCTGCTGCTGGTAGCCGCCCTGCTGGAACTGGGCGGGCTCCCCGTAGGGGGCCGGGCGCTGCGGCTGCATCGGACGGACCGGTGCGACCGGGGTGACGGCCGGGCGGAGCTGCGCGCCGCCGAAGGACTGGTCGCCGTTGCCGTTGAAACCGGACCCGTTGAAGCCCTGGCCGGTGTAGCCCTGGCCGCCCGGAGTCGGTCCGCCGCCGAAGCCCTGCGGGCCGCCGAAGGACGGCGCCCCGCCCTGCGGCTGGCCGGCCTGGTGCTGCGGGCCGCCGGGGCCGCCGGCCGGCTGCGCACCGAAGGTCTGCTGGCCGTGGCCGCCGACGAAGGTGTTCTGGCCGCCGAAGCTCTGGCCGCCGGACGGCTGGTACCCACCGGTGGTCGCCTGGGAGAAGCCGGGTGCGGGAGCCTGCGGCCGCTGGCCGGGCAGGTACGGCTGGGGGCCGCCGTAACCGGGGACGGGCGGCTGGGGCGCGGCGGCGTACGCGGGCGCCGACTGCGCCGGGATGTACGTGGTCGCGGGGCCGCTGGAGGGTGCGCTGCTCGGGCCGGGGCCCAGGGCGAGGCGGGCCGGCGGCAGCGCGGGGAGGTTGCTGCCGGGGCTGTCGTACCCGGTGCCGTACCGGTTCTCGTAGGAAGGGGCGGTGAGGCCGGATCCGTAACCGGACGAGAGGGCCGGCGGCAGGGCGGCCGGCACGTTGATGGGCGCGATCTGCGGGACACCGCGCTCTGCGACGAGGCTGTCGTAGATGGGCGTGCCGGAGGAGAAGGACGGAGGGGGGTAGCCGACTCCGTCGTAGGAGCGGGGCGAGGTCATGGGGCATACGGTAAGCCCACAATGAGCCTGCTGAGGAGAGCGGGAGGCCGAGCAGTTCGAGTGTTTACACAAGCTTCGCCCGAACAAAAGTTTCGAAAGTGTGAAGAACGGACATTCTGGCGGCCGGTTTCGGCCACTCCCGGGAAAGCGTGCGGGGTCGAACGGTGGCCGGACGGTGTCGCCGAAGGGCCGTGCGGTGACCGGCCGGTAGCCGGGTCGGGACCGGTCGAAGAAAGTTCTGCGGGCAGGTTGTGCGCCGGCGCTTTCGAGCCCCCGCCGACGGCGCGACGGGGGCTCGTGAATGTTTCGGGGATAAAGTCCCGGTGAGCCCTCCCGGGAGCCCGGCGAGGCCTCCCGGGGCCGACCCGTCACCGGCCCCGTGGCCGAATCCGCCACCGGCCCCGGACACCGACCCCGATGCCGGCCCCGACATCGGGGTCGGTGCTGGTCAGCGAGGTTGCGCCGACTCCGGGACCGGTCTCCGGGACCGGTCTCCGGGACCGGCTACGGCGCCGCCTGGGGGGCGGGCTGGTGCGCGGACTGGTGGACCGCCTGGGCGGGGAAGCCCGGCCGGCCGGCCACCTCGGAGGTGCAGAAGGAACAGCGCACCGCCGCCACCGGGATCCTGCTCAGGCACTCGGGGCAGTCCGCCTTGGGTGCCGGCGCCGTCTTGTCCCCGTCGAGCCGCGCCTGCAGGCGGCCGACCGGCACCACCACGACGAAGTAGATCACCGCCGCGACCAGCACGAAGCCGATCGCCGCGTTGACGAAGACGCCGTACGGGAACCGGGTGCCGGCCACGTCGAAGGTCTTCTGGGTGAAGTCGCCGACGGCGCCGGTCGCGACCCCGATCAACGGGGTGAGGAACGCCGTGACGAACCCGGTGACCACGGCCGTGAAGGCCGCGCCGATCACGATGCCGACCGCGAGGTCGACGACGTTTCCGCGCAGCAGGAAGCTGCGGAATCCCTTGAGCACCGGGTACTCCAAATCCGTACGGGAGAGGGTGAGATGGGACCGCGGGCCCCGGCCGGACATCCTGCCGACCGGGTGGCCCCGCGGTCCAGCCGCGTTCACCCGATGTGCGTAACCGGCCGCGGCCGGGTCAGGCTGCGCGCAGGCGCTCCGCGTACGGCTGGATCCGGGCCACGGCCTCGGCGACCCGGCGGACGGTGGGCGCGTCCATCTGGGACCACAGCGGTACGGTCAGCACCGAGTCGGCGAGCCGGTCGGTGAGCGGCAGCGCGTCGGCCTGGCCGAGGTGGGCGTAGGCGCGCTGGCGCTGGACCGGCGGGTGGAAGTAGCGGCGCGAGTCGATGCCCTCGGCCCGCAGCACGTCGGCGAGCCGGCGGGCGGTGAGGCCGAACTCGGCGGCGTCCAGGATGAGCGTGAGGTCCTTGAAGGTGGAGATGTCGCCGTCCTCCGGCAGGGCCAGCCGCAGCCCGGGCAGGCCGGCCGTCACGGCGGCGAACTCGCCCACCAGTGTGCCCCGGTGGGCCACCCGATCGGGCAGTCCGGCCAGCCAGTTGAGGCCGACGGCGGCGTGCAGCTCGCTCATCCGGGCGTTGAGGCCGGGGAACAGGGTGTCGTAGTCGCCCGGGTTGCCGTAGTCGCGGGCGGTGCGCAGCCGCCGGGCGAGGTCGGCGTCGTGGGTGGCGACCAGGCCGCCCTCGCCGGCCACCGCGACCTTGGTCGGGCTCATCGAGAACACCTCGGCGTAGCCGAAGTTGCCGATCGGCACGCCCTTGCGGCGGCTGCCGAAGCCGTGCGCCGAGTCGTACACCAGCGGGACCCCGGCGGCGTCGGCGACCTCCTGGAGCCGTTCGACCTGGCAGGGAGTGCCGTAGACGTGGGTCGCCATCAGCGCGGCCGGGCGGTCGGCGGCGGCCAGCCGGGCGGCGGCGTCCTCCGGGTCGAGGGTGATGTCCGACTCGCGGGCCTCGGCGAACACCGGGGTGCCGCCGGCCCAGTGGGCGGCGTGCGCGGTGGCGGAGAAGGTGAAGCCGGGCATGACCACGGGTCGGCCGCCGTCGACCCCGGCGGCCTGCAGCACCAGCATCAGGCCGGCGGTGCAGTTGGAGACCGCCACCACGTGCGGGACCTCCAGCAATCCGGCGGCGGTCTCCTCCAGTTCGGCGACGGTCCGGCCGTTGGTGAGCTGCCCGCTGTCCAGCACGGTGCCGAGCCGTTCCAGCAGCGCGGCGCGGTCGGGGACCTGGACCCGGGTGAGCGGCAGCCCGGCCGGGAAGGCGGGGGTGCCGCCGAGGGCGGCGGGCAGGGCAAGGGTGTCAGTGGTCATGGTGCGGGTGATCCCCCCTGGGACGGTGACTGCCCGGCGACGGCGACTGCTGCCGTCCGGACCGCTCGAACGGTTCGAACGGTGGGTGCGGTTCGTGCGGTCCGGCCGGTCCGGTGAGCGAGGCCGGTCCGGTGAGTGGGGCGGGCGGCGGCGTCGGCGGAGCGGACGTCCGCCGGGTGCCCCACTGGCCCGGCGCGACCCGCCACACCGGTGGCGGCCGGCGCTTCCTCACGGCCCCGCGCGTCGGCGCGGCGGCCGGGACGACCAGCAGGACCAGCGCCATCGGCAGCACCTGGACGCGCTCCCGGGACAGGATGCCCATGTTGTTGATGGTCGAGAAGGCCCAGCAGAACAGCAGCGTGTACACGACGGCGAACGCCACGTACGAGCGCTGCACGAACAGCCGCGGGATCCGGCTCAGCCGCGGCCAGGCCCGGACGAACATGACCAGCAGGGCGAAGCACTCGACCGACTGGACCAGGTTCTGGATGTTGGACGCCTCGAACGGGAAGGGCCGGAACAGCACGCTGACCACGGCGACCGGCAGCCCCGCGGGGTTGAGACCGAACTCGGGCGAGGCGTCCTCGGGCGCGCTCGCGTTGATCATCGAGTTGCCCTGGCTGGTGCGCCGGGACGTCTCCGAGAGCACCTGGTTGACGGCGTCGCCGCCGGTGCCGTCGGTACCGAAGAAGGTGGAGACCTGCTGCAGCATCAGGACCGCCATCGCGCCCAGCACCACGGCGGTCAGGATGGTCCGCAACGGCCCCAGCGCGGTCACCTGGCGCGGTCGCCGGCGCAGCACGTACGCGACCATCAGCCCGGCTCCGGCGAGGGCCGTGACGTGTGGGCGGACCATCGCGGTGCCCAGCGAGCCGAGCACGATGCAGGCGAGGGCGCCGAACCGGCGGTCCAGCAGGCGCGCGGTGCCGTACGTGGTGAGGCCCAGGCAGAACATCATCCAGGCGTCCTTGCCGATGCTCGACGGCCAGAACAGCAGGGAGGGCAGGAAGAACACGAGCTTCGCGTACCTGCGGGTGTCCGCCTCGGGGAAGGCGATCTGCAGGGCCCGCCAGAACAGCAGCAGGCCCCAGAACCCGATCCAGGAGAAGACCAGGAAGCCGCCGATCAGCGACGGCCCGGTGATCGCGTAGACCACGCCGGTGACGATGATGATGAAGCCGGTGCCGGCCACCTTCATGCCCAGGTCGTAGTGGACGCCGGTGAGCAGGTCGGCCTGGTCGAGGTAGGCGGCGAGCTCGATGCCCTCCTGGTGGTACATCTTGGCGTCGGCGGCGCCGCCGTACAGCACGAAGGCCATCAGATAGCGGGGGAAGGCGCAGAGCAGCTTGGCGGTCATGGCCAGGAGCAGCAGCCGGAAGATGTTCCGTTCGGGATTGGCGGAGGCGACCCGGGCCAGGAGCGGCGTGCCGACGGCCATCAGCGCCGGCAGGACCAGCAGCGCGCCCCAGGTGTCGTACGAGGTGTGCGCCGAGGCCAGGACGAAGACCGTGACGTAGCCGGTGACCAGGGCTGCCGCGAGGGCGGACGGCCAGGGGACGCGGGTCAGGGCCGCTCGCGGGAGCCCGGGCCGGGGCCGGCCGCCCCGGGCGGGTGGTCGGGCGGCGCCGTGCGGGGAGGCCCTGGGCGGCGCGGACGTCCCTGACGCCCCCGGCGGACCGGGCATCAGAACACCTCCAGGTCACCGAGACCGAACCGCCAGTCCGCCAGCGTGAGCGGGGTGGGTCCGGTCGGGGTGCGGGCGGCCAGGGTCATACCGGTCCGGGGGGCGTGCAGGTAGCCGGCCCGCAGTGCGGCGCCGGCGGCTTCGGTGCCGGGGGAGAGGTGGGTGGCGACGTGGTCGCAGCCGGACTCGCGGGCGGCGGCGCGCAGCAGCCGGGCGGCGCTGTCCCGGTCACCGGGGCGGACCACCACGTCGGAGAGGGTGAACTCGGCCAGCGGTCCGCGCCGTCGGGGGCGGCCGAAGGCCAGCCCGGTGAGCTCGGCGCCGCGGTGGCAGGTGAGGACCCGGTAGTCCAGGCCGGGGGCCTCGCCGTAGCGCCAGCGCAGGAACTCCGGGGTGCGTCGGACGGCCAGGCGGTGGTCGGCGGCGTCGGCGGCGGCCCGTTCGCGGAGCAGTTCGGCCACGGGACCCGCCGCCCCGCCGCCCGCGGGGTCGGCGAACCAGTCGGCCGCGGTGGGCAGTCGGCAGGTCGGGCCGACGGGTCGGTCCGCCGCCCGACCGGCCGGGCGGCGGACCAGCGCAGCGCGTGCGCCGCGGGCGAAGGCGGCCGGCCGGACGGCCCGAACCGCGATCGGCACCCGGCCCAGCTCCTGCCAGCCCATCGTGCGGTAGCCGGGGAGGCTGTTGCCGTTGGGTGTGTTGAAGACCAGCTCGGTCTCGTCGGCGACCTGGTCGAGCAGGTCCGTGGTGAGCCGGCGGAAGATGCCCCGGCCCTGGAAGTCCGGGTGGGTGGCGGTGTCCACCGGGCGGACCGCGGCCACAGTGCGGCCGTCCCCCCGGTGCCACTGCCAGCGCAGGAAGAGCCGGACGCCGACGATCCGCCCGTCGGCGGTCTCGGCGAGCAGCCCGGGGCTCGCGCCGAACGGGTTGCGCCGGTGCTTCCAGGTGAAGAACTCCGCGGTGCGGGTGCCGGTCGGACCGCCCGCGAGGGACGCGGTCAGCAGGTCGAGCACGGCGGGGAGGTCGGACTCGGCGAGCGGGCGGAAGGCCGGCTCGGCGCGGGCGGGCAGGGCGCTCACGTCCGGACTCGCTCTCCCATCGGTGGTCGGGGGCACGGGCAGATTCGGTACTCCGGCGGGGGACGGGGGAGGTCAGCGCAGCAGGACCCGCGCGTACACCGCCTCCACGGCCCGCTGCGCGCCGGCCACGTCGAACCGCTTCGACCGTTCGCGCGCGGCCGCGCCGAGCCGGGTGCGCAGCTCGGGGTCGTCGGCGAGCCGGGCGAGGGCGTCGGCCAGGGCGGAGGGGTCGCCGGGCGGCACGAGGAACCCCTGGTCGCCGTCGTCCAGCACCTCGGGCATGCCGCCGACCCGGGTGACCACGGCCGGCAGACCGCTCGTCATGGCCTCCATCAGGGCGACCGGCAAACCCTCCTGGCGCGAACTCAGGGTGAACGCGTCGAAGGCGGGGAGCAGTTCGGGCACGTCGGCGCGCGATCCGGTGAAGAGGACGGCGTCCGTCAGGCCGAGTTCGGCGGCGAGGGCGCGGAGCCGGGCCTCCAGCGGCCCGGCGCCGATCAGCACCAGCCGGGCGTCCGGGCGGCGGCGGCGCAGCGCGGCGTGCGCGGCGAGCAGGGCGGCCTGGTCCTTCTTCGGGGTCAGGTTGCCGACCGTGCCGACCACGAACGCGTCGTCCGGGAGCCCGAGTCCGGCGCGGGCGGCGGCGCGGGCGGCCGGCCCCTCGGGGGCACCGGCGAGGTCCGGTCCGTGGTGCACCACGGTCACCCAGTCGCCGGGGCGGCGCCGGTCCGCCGGGATGGTCCGCTCGACGGCGTGCGAGACGGCGATCACCGCGTCGTTGCGCCGGTAGGTGAGGGCATTGGCCCAGCGGGTGGCCGTGCGGTAGCGGTCCCAGACGTTGTGCTCGGTGTGCACCAGGCGTGGCGCCGGCGCGACCGTGGGGGAGAGCAGCCGGGCGGCGGCGGCCGGGACTGGCATGTGGGTGTGGACCAGGCCGTATCGGCGGTCGGCGATCAGCCGGCGCAGCCGCAGCGGCCAGCGCGGGTCGGCCCGGCCGGGCGTGCCCGGGACGCCGCCGAGGCAGTGCACCGGGACGCCGGCCTCGGTGAGCGCCGGGGCGAGCGCGTCCTTCCACGGCAGGACGTAGGCGACCTCGATCCGGTAGCGCGAACGGTCGGCGTGGCGGGCGCAGTTGAGCAGCAGTTGTTCGGCGCCGCCGCGTCCGAGGCCCTTGGCCAGCCAGAGCACCCGGGTGGGCTCGTCCGTCGTGCCGTGCGCCGGCGCGCTCACCGCTCCTCCGCCTCGCGCAGCAGGGCCGGCTCGCCGTGGTCGCTGCCGCGGCCGCCGCCGTGGTCGCTTCCCGGGGCGCCGCTCCGTGGGCTGCGCCCGTTGACGCCGCGGCCGAGGCCGGGGCGGCCGGTGTGACCGTTGCCGTCGGGGCCGTCCGTGCCGCGGGCGCCGGTCCCCGGGCCGCGCTCCGGCGCGTGACCCGGCGTGTGACCTGGCCCGTGACCCGGCGCGTTGCCGGGTCCGTGCGGGGAGTCGGGC
>NZ_JBHXKE010000177.1:0-21109 GCF_042722765.1 Kitasatospora sp. NPDC058406 | reverse complement strand
TAGCCCACCGGGCGGGGGGCGGCTCCGCGTTCGGGTCAGCCCCCCGGCCGGCGTCGTGGCGGGGTGCGGGCGGGCCTCCGCCGTGGCCGGGTGCAGGCCCGTCGGGGCGAGCAGCGCCCGGCCGAGCAGCCCCACCGCGCCGTCCAGCGTCGCGGTGAACGCCACGGCGGCGCCCGGCAGCCCGCGCAGCTCCCAGAGCACCCGGACCGACGACCAGGCCGCGTCCCGGGCGGCGTCGACCGACCACGCGCCGATCCGGTGGGTCAGCGGCTCGATCCGTTCCAGCAGGTCCGGCCCCGGCATCAGCTGCTCCCGGACCGCCGCCTCCACCCCGGCCAACAGACCGTTGATCCGGTGGTAGTCGGCCGCGAGCTGCCCGGGCTCGCGGCCCAGCCGCCGGCAGGTGTCGATCACGGCGAGCGGCAGGTCGTGCTGGATGTGCGCGTTCATCCCGGCCAGCGCGAACTGGACCGGGTGCACCTCCGGGCACGCCCGCCGCTCGAACAGCGGCTGCCAGCTGGCCGGCGGCCGGCGCCCGGCCGCCACGGCGTCCACGGCCAGCAGGTAGCGCCCGGCGAACACGACGTCCAGCTCGGCCACGGCGCCGGGGTCCGCGAACTCCCCGAGTCGGGCCCGGAGCGTCTCCGTCACGGTCAGGTACATCCGGTTGAACACCGCGACGCCGTCACCGGGCGGCAGCCCGCGCCCGATCGCCCGCAGCCGACGGATCACGCCGTCGACCCCGATCGCCACCCGCGTGTGCGTGCCGGCCATCCGTCACCCTCCGATGTCGATCGTGCACTGATCGCATCATCGTGACAGCTACCTGCCCGGGCCCGGTCGGTGCCGCGCGGAGCCCCCGGCCGCTCCTCCGTCCCCCTCCGCCACTCAGCCCAGCTCGTACTCCAGGACGTAGGTGTGGGCGCCCTGCTCGTCGACGTTCAGCTCGAACGTGCCGGTGATCCCCGTCAGCCCGCCCGAGCCGGTCCCCGCCACCACCCGGATCGCGAGGCGCTCGCCCTGGCTCCCCGGCGCGGAGTGCTGCAGCACGAACGACCCCTGCCGCCCGTCCAGCGTGCCCGTGAACCGCTCCACCGCCACGTACGCGGCCGGCCCGCCCTCGCCGTCCATCACCGAGAACATCCGCACCAGGCTCGTCCCCGTCAGCCCGCCCGTGAAGTCCTTGGTGATCCGCACCCGGCCGACCGTCGACCCCGGCTGCTCGTCCGTCTCCTCCGGCTCGAACGCCGTCAGCTCGAACGCCCCGCTCGTCCTGCTCCCCATGGCACCGTCCCTCGACCGAACCCCGCGGCCGGGCCCGTCGCCGACCGCAGACCCACCCTTGCACGCCCCACCGACAAGCGCGCCGCGGCGCCGTGCGGGCGGCCGGCCCGGCGGCCCCGAGGCCGCTCAGTACTCCCAGCGGAGGGCCAGCGCGGCCGCGTCGTCGTCCAGACCGGTCGGGGAGACCCACGCCGCCAGATCGTCGAGGAGGTCGTCGAGGAGGTCGTCGGGCGCGGTGGCGTGCAGGGCGGCGAGACGGTCGGTGATCGGGTAGAAGCGGCCCGCCGGGTCGCGGGCCTCGGAGAACCCGTCGGTGTGCAGGAGCAGGAGGTCCCCGGCGAGCGGCTCGAACGGATCGGCCCGGTAGCGGCCGCCGCCGAGGAGATCGAGCAGGCCGAGCGGCGGCGCGTGCCGGGAGGGCACGAGTTCGGTCACCCGGCCCGCGCGGCGCAGCAGGGCGTGCGGATGGCCGCAGTTGACCAGGAGGGCGGAGCCCCCCGGTCCGCCGACGCCGAGCAGCACGGCGGTGGCGAACCGCTCGTTGTCCGGCCGGGCGACCAGCGCGGCGTCCAGCCGCCCGGCGAGCCGGGCGAGGTCGGGCTCGGTGCGGGCCGCCGCCCGGAAGGCCCCGAGGACGTCGGCCGCCGTCTCGACGGCCGACAGCCCGTGCCCCTGGACGTCCCCGAGCAGCACCCGGATGCCGAAGGGCGTGTCGGCCACCTCGTAGAGGTCGCCGCCGATCCGTGCCTCGGCCGCCGCCGCGACGTACCGGACGGCGATCCGCAGCGGGCCGATCCGTTCCGGGGGAGGGCGCAGCAGCGCCCGCTGCGCCGCCTCGGAGACCGTCCGGACCTGGAGCAGCTCGCGTTCCCGGGAGGAGATCAGCACGACGTTGGCGGTGCTCGCGAGGGTCGCCGCGAGGATGGTGACCAGCGCGGTGAGGTGGACGGAACCCGACACGGCGGTGTTGCCCCGCTCCAGCAGCCCGGCCGCGACGGCCGCGGCCACCCCGGTGGCCAACGGCACCCGGGCACGGCGGGTGGTCGCCCCGACCAGCACGGGTGCCACCGCGAGGACGGGGGAGAGGGTCGTCCCCGGGCCGGTGAGGAGATCGGCCACCACGGCCGCGACCAGCAGCAGGAAGGCACAGTGGAGCAGCAGCCGGGTTCGCCGCGGCAGGCGCGGCGGCCGTGCCCCGTCCCGCGGGCCGTCGGCGGTCACGGTCACGCACTCGCCTCCCAGGAGGTCGACGGAGGCACCGGGAGGGGCGCCTGCGCGCTTCCACCCTCTTCCACCCTCCACTCTCCACCGGGGCCGCCGCGGACGGCATCCCGGCGGGCCGGCCTGCTCCGCCCGGTCCGCCCGCCCGGTCCGGTCCGGCGGGCCGGATAGGCTGGCCGGCGAGATGAGACGCAAGAGCACGCCGCCGGCCGCCCCCCTCCCGCAACGCCTCGGAGTGGACCCGGTGCACCTGCGGCTGCCGGTCGTCGGCGGCCCGTGGCCGACGGTGCGCGCGTACCTGGCCGAGCGGCTGCCCGCCGCGGCGGTCGAGCGGGTCGGCGCCCTGCTGGACGAGCACGGGATCGTCGGTGAGGACGGGCTGTCGATCGCGCCGGACGAGCCGTTCCGGCCCGGGACGCACCTGTGGTTCTACCGGGAGCTGCCGGCGGAGGTGCCGGTCCCGTTCGCGCTGGACGTGCTGCACCACGACGAGCACCTCGTGGTGGTCGACAAGCCGCACTTCCTGGCCACCACCCCCCGCGGCCGGCACGTCGTGGAGACGGCGCTCTCCCGGCTGCGCCACGCACTCGCCCTGCCGGCCCTCAGCCCGGCGCACCGGCTGGACCGGCTGACGGCCGGGCTGGCGATGTTCGTGGTCCGCCCGGAGGACCGGGGCGCCTACCAGACGCTGTTCCGGGACCGCCTGGTCCACAAGGAGTACCAGGCGGTCGCGCCGTACGACCCGGACCTGGAGCTGCCCCGGACGGTGCGCAGCCACATCCTCAAGGAGCGCGGCGAGATCGCGGCCCGCGACGTGGACGCGCCGCCGAACAGCGAGAGCCGGATCGACCTGGCCGAGCGGCGCGGCGCGCTGGCCCGCTACCTGCTGCTGCCGTCGACCGGGCGGACGCACCAGCTGCGCCTGCACATGAGCGGCCTGGGCGTGCCGATCCTCGGCGACCCGGTGTACCCGGTGGTGCTGCCCGAGCCGGCCCCGGACGACTTTCGCCGCCCACTCCAACTGCTCTCCTCGGTGGTCGAGTTCACCGATCCGCTGAGCGGGCGCCCGCGCCGTTTCGAGAGCCGCCGGACGTTGTCCGCGTGGGCCGACCCGGCCGGGTGGGCCGGGCTGGCCGACCCGGAGGTCCGACCCGCCCCGGGCCCGCCGCCGTCCGCCCCCGCGCAGGCGGGCCGACTGTCCTAGGCCGGAGGGCGGAGGACGAAGGGCCGAGGTGGGGGCGGGTCCGGCGGCCGATCCGGATCGGACCGGTCCGGGGTGATCGTGGTGCCATGAACGCAGAACAGATCAGCAACCGCCCCGTCGCCCTGGTCACCGGCGCCTCGCGCGGTCTCGGCCGGGCGCTCGCCCGGGCCCTCGCCGCCGACGGCTGGCAGCTCGTGATCACCTCCCGGGGCGGGGCCGAACTCGCCACCGCGGAGGCCGAGCTGGCGGAGCTCACCACGGTGGTGGCACTCGCCGGTTCGATCGTCGACGACGACCACCGGGCCCGTCTCGCCTCGGCCGCGGCGGCCCTCGGCGGGGCACGGCTCCTGGTGAACAACGCCGGGACCCTCAACGGCGCCGACGCGGCCGGTGCCGGCGGCGGCTGCGAACCCCTGCCCCGTCTGGCGGACTTCCCGCTGCCCGAGCTGCTGGAGACGTTCGAGGTCAACGTCCTCGCCCCGATCGCGCTGACCCAGCTCGTCCTGCCGCAGCTGCGCGCCCACACCGGTGACGTCCTCAACATCAGCTCGGACGCGGCCGCGGTGGCGTACGAGGGGTGGGGCGGCTACGGCGCGAGCAAGGCGGCGCTGGACCTCGCCTCGGCCGTACTGGCCGTCGAGGAGCCCGAGTTGCGGGTCTGGGCGGTGGATCCGGGCAGCATGCGCACCAGGATGCTCCAGGAGGCGAGCCCGGGCGAGGACATCTCCGGCGAGCCGCTGCCCGAGGAGGTGGCGCCCGCGCTGCTCACCCTCGTCCGCGACCGGGCCGCCTCCGGCCGGTACCGCGCCTCCGAGCTGCTCGCCGACCGGGTCGGCCCCGCCGGAGCCGTGACGGCCGGCCCCACCCCCGCCGGCCCCACCCCCGCCGCCGAGGCCCCCGGCCACGCCTTCGCCGAGGCCCCCGTCGGTGCCGTGCCCCTGGCCGCGTCGTCCGCCCGCCGGGGGGACCGGTGACCGCGGTCGCCGAGCCCGCCCTCGACGTCACCGTCCCGCCCGAACTCTCCGCCCGCGCACCCGCGGAGGCCCGCGGCACGGCCCGGGACGGCGTCCGGATGCTGGTCGGCCGCCGGAACGCCCGGGGCACCGACACCGCCGCGCACCACCGCTTCACCGAGCTGCCCGAGGTGCTCCGCCCCGGCGACCTCCTGGTGGTCAACAACTCGGCCACCCTGCCCGCCGCGCTGCCGGGCCGGCTGCCCGACGGGGGCCCGGTCGCCCTGCACCTGTCCTCCAGCCGGCCGGACCGGCACGGCGCGCACCTGGTCGAACTGCGCCGCGTCGTCCCGGGGAGGGCGCCCGCCTACTTCCCGCCGGCGCAGTCGCCCGCCCGGCCCGGGCTGCGGGTGTCGCTGCCGGCGGGCGGCTCGGCCGAGCTGACCGCACCGTTCACGCCCCGGCTCTGGCACGCCCGGCTCGTCCTCCCGGGTCCGCTGACCGGGTACCTCGCGCAGCACGGCCGGGCCGTCCGCTACGGCTACGTCGACCGCGACTGGCCGATCGAGGCCTACCAGACGGTGTTCGCGACCGTCCCGGGAAGCAGTGAGATGCCCAGTGCGGCGCGGCCGTTCAGCGCCGAGGTGGTGGCCCGGCTGACCGGTCGGGGCGTGCTGCTGGCACCGATCACGCTGCACACCGGGGTCGCCTCCCCGGAGGCGCACGAGCCGCCGTACGCGGAGTGGTTCCGGGTACCGGCCGCCACCGCCCGGTTGGTCGACCACGTCCGGGCCGGCGGCGGGCGGGTGATCGCGGTGGGCACCACGGCCGTTCGCGCCCTGGAGTCGGCGGCCGGCCCGGACGGCGCGGTCCGGGAGGCCGAGGGCTGGACGGAGCTGGTGGTCACCCCCGAGCGCGGCGTACGGGCGGTGGACGGCCTGCTCACCGGCTGGCACGAGCCGCGCGCCTCGCACCTGCACCTGCTCGCCGCCGTCGCGGGCCTGCCGCTGCTGGCGCGCTGCTACCGGGAGGCGGTCCGGCAGCGGTACCTGTGGCACGAGTTCGGCGACGTCAACCTGCTGCTCCCGGACTGACCGGCGGCGCCCCCGGAATCCCGCGCAGCCGGGCCGGGCCGTGCCGAGCCGGTCCCCGGCCGTGCTACCGCTCCACCAGGCCCGGCGGAAGCTCCAGTTCGAACCAGACCACCTTCCCGTCCGGTGTCTTCCGGCTGCCCCAGCGGTGGGCGAGCTCGTTGACCAGGTGGATACCGCGCCCGCCCTCGTCCTCCTCCCGCGCGCGGCGCATCCGGGGCGACTCGGCGTCCTGGTCGGCGACCTCGACGGTGAGCGTCCGGTTGCACAACAGCCTCAGCTGGGTGGGGGATCCGGCGTGCACCAGGGCGTTGGTGATCAGCTCGCTGGTGAGCAGTTCTGCCCAGTCGGCGAGCGCGCCCAGCCCCCAGTCGCCGAGCGTCTCACGGGTGAAGCGGCGCGAGTGGGCGACCATCGCGTGGTCGTCGCCGAGCGGGAGCGTGGCGATCCGGTCGGAGCCGACCGGCATGGCCTGCGCGATGATGACGGCGATGTCGTCCTCGCTGGTGCGGCCGGTGAGTTCGGCCAGCACCGCGTCGCAGGTCTGCTCCGGCGAGCGGTGGGTGCCGGCGGCGATGGTGCGGCAGAGCAGGTCGAGGCCCTCGTCGAGGTCACGGCCGCGCCGCTCCACCAATCCGTCCGTGTAGAGGGCCAGCAGGCCGTCCTCGGGGAGGGTGAACTCGACGCTCTCGAAGGGGACTCCGCCCACCCCGAGCGGAGCCCCGGGCGGCAGCTCGACGAGCCGGGCGCCGCCCCGGCCGTCGCCCACCACCGGCGGCAGGTGGCCCGCGCAGGAGGCGATGCAGTGCCGGCCGACGGGGTCGTACACCACGCAGACGCAGGTGGCGAACTGGCCCTCGCCGATCGCCGTGGTGGCCTCGTCCAGCCGGTGCATGACCCGGTCCGGCGACAGTTCCAGGGTGATCAGGGTGCGGGCCACCGTGCGGAGTTGACCCATGGTCGCGGCGGCCCGGATGCCGTGGCCCATGACGTCGCCGACCACCAGGGCGACCCGGCCGGAGGAGAGCGGGACGACGTCGAACCAGTCGCCGCCGACCTCGCTGACCACGCTGCTGGGCAGGTACCGGTAGGCGATCTCCAGCCCCAGGGTGCGGTGGATCTCCTGCGGCAGCAGGCTCCGTTGCAGGGTGAGCGCGGTCTCCCGCTCCCGGCGGTAGAGCCGGCCGTTGTCGATGGCCAGCGCGGTGCGGGCGGCCAGCTCCTCGGCCAGCGAGCGGTCCGCCGCGCCGAACGGCAGCGGGTTGCGGGTGCGGATGAACTCCACGCCGCCGAGCACCAGTCCGCGCGCCAGCAGCGGCACCATCAGGTAGGAGTGCACGCCGGCGTCGAGCCCCGGCTGCACCCGGTCCTCCGAGGCCACGATCCGGCGCAGCGCCGCCTCGTCCACCTCCGAGACGAGGATCGAGCGGCCGGTGCGCAGGCTCTCCGCGTACACCTGGGCGGACTGCGAGGTCGTGCCGACCTGGTCGGCCGCCCGGGACATGGTGCCGTCGGCGGCGGCCTCGCCGACGGCCACGGCCCGCATGAGCACCGAGCCGTCGGCCGGGACGGGGGACGGGTCCTCGCCGCCGAGCACCGCGTCGCGCAGGTCGACGGTGACGAAGTCGGCGAAGCGGGGGATCACCACCTCCACCAACTCCTCGGAGGTGCGGTCCAGATCGAGCGTGGTGCCGATCCTGGTGGAGGCCTCGTTGAGGAGGGACAGCCGCTGCTGCGCGGCCCACGCCTCGTCCAGGGCGCGCTGGCGGGCCGCCGCCGCGTCCCGTTCCCGGGTGAACAGCAGGGCGTTGTCGATCGCGACGGCCGCGCGGACGGACAGCTCCCCGGCCAGCGCCAGGTCGTCGTCCTCGTACGGATGGTCCATCACCGTCCGGTAGAAGGCGGCGACACCGACCGGTGAGCCCCGGGCGATCAGCGGCACCACCATGAACGAGCGGACGTTCTGTTCGTGGACGGCCGCCGTGCGGACCGGGTCGTTCGCGAACCAGGCCATCCCGGCCTCGTCCATCCTCGGTACCAGCACCGGCCTGCGACGGGTGAGGGCCCAGGCGTAGGGCGAGCCGGGCAGGAACCGCTGCACGCCGCCGGTCCGGTCGATCGGTTCGAGCGTCGAGCCGTGCGCCGAGTGGAACGCCATCCGCCGCAGCACCGCGGAGCCGTCCGTCGACGGCCGGGCCTCGCGCTCGCCCCGTACCAGGTCGTCCAGCACCTCGACCACCACCGTGTCGGCCAGCCGGGGCGTCGCCACCTCGGCCAACTCCAGTGCGGTCTGGGCCAGATCGAGCGTGGTGCCGATCCGGGTGGAGGCCACGTTCACCAGCGCCAGCCGCTCCTGTGCGGCCTTCGCCTCGCGCAGGGCCTGCTGCCGCGCCAGCACGATCTGGTGCTGGCGCAGGTAGAGGCGGGCGTTGTCGATGGCGACGGCCGCCCGGGAGGCCAGCTCGTCACCGAGCGTGATGTCCGCCTCGGCGAAGGACTCCCGCTCCCCGCGCCGCGAGTACACGATCATGCCGAGGGTGGTGCCGCGCGCCACCAGCGGGGTGATCCGCACGGACCGCGGCCGGTCGCCCAGGTAGGCCTGGCGGCGGCTCTCGCTGATCCCGTTGCTCAGTGGCGGAAGCTCCCAGGAGGGCACCACCACCGTCCGGCCGGTGGCCAGCGCCCTCGCGTAGGGGGATTCCGGCGCCACCTCGTACACGGCGTCCACCGGCAGGGCCTCCGCCGGGTAGAGCGGGTCGGTGGTGGCCAGGGCGAGCCGGCGGACCTGCTGCGGCGCGGACGGGTCCAGCGGTTCGACGGTCCGGCCGGCGGCCAGCGCCTCCAGCGCGAAGACGCCGCTGATGTCGGCGACCTTGGGCACCATGGCGTCGGCCAGCTCGCGGGCGGTCTGCCGCAGGTCGAGGGTGGTGCCGATCGAGGCGCTGGCGTCGACCAGCAGGGCCAGCCGCTCCTGCGCCCGGGCGGCGCGGGCGTCGGCACGGAACCGCTCGGTGATGTCGATGACCGTCGAACTGACCCCGAGCACCCGGCCGCTCGGGTCCTCCAGCCGGAAGTACGAGGCCGACCAGGCGTGCTCGTGCGTCGGGTCGCCCGGGGTCCGGCCGTGGGACCGGGCGTCCAGGACGGGTTCGCCGGTCTCCAGCACCCGGCGCATCACCGCCTCGCTCTCCTCGCCGTCGATGCCGGGCAGCAGCTCGGTCAGCCGGCTGCCGACGTGCCGGTCCACCGGCAACCCGTTCACCCGGGCCAGCGCCTCGTTCAGCCGGACGAACGCCAGCCGGCTGTCGAAGACGCCCATGCCGACCGGGGACTGGGTGAAGAAGCCGTCCAGCACGGCCAGGTCCGCCTGGATCCGGCGCAGGGTCGTCACGTCCGACGCCACGGCCAGGACCAGCGGGCTGCCGCCCGGCCCGGCGATCGGGTGGGTGCGGAACTCCAGGTTGACGTGGTGGCCGTCCCGGTGCCGGACCGGGAACACGCCGGACCAGCCGCGCCCGTCGAGGATCTCCTGGAACAGCTCCAGCACCTCGGGCCGCTGGTCGTCGGGGGCCAGCAGCTGCGCGGCCCGGGCGCCGATGGCCTCCTCCGGGGAGTAGCCGAGCAGCGCCTCGGCGTCGTTGCTCCAGTGCAGGATGCGGCCGTCGGACTCGATCAGCGCGGTGGCGATCGGCACCATGAGGAGGGCGTCCTGGTGCGGCCCCGCGCCGGGTTCGCCGCCCGGTTCGTCACGGCGAGCCCGCCCGGGCCCGCCGAGGTCACGCCGCTCGTTCACCATGCTCGGTCACCATGGCCAGAGAACCGCCCGGAGATCGTTTTCGCCAGCCCTGCCATCTTCCCACGCGCCCTGCCCCGCCCGCGCGGCACGCGCCCCGGTACCGGTGGGCGGCGCCCCGGTCCCTCCGGCCCCTCCGGCCGCCCGCACAGGAGGTCGGCGGGTCCGACGTCCGGTGCACGGCGGGCCCGGGCCGCCAGGCCGCGACCGGCGGCGACCGGCCGGTCACGCCCGGCGTCCGAGCGGGCGACACCGGTACTCCGGGCCGGGCCGGGGCCTGCCCGGCCGCCCGCGGCGGTGGGCGTCGCTGCGCTCCTACGCCGTCCCGCCCGAGGCGTGGGTGTTCTGGAGTGTGCGCAACAGCGCGACGCCCGCCGGGTCGACGGAACGGCGGGTGTTGACCACGGCGATCACGCCCACCTGCTTCTCCGGGTCGAAGGCCACGAACGACCGGTAGCCGCCCGTCCCACCGTTGTGCCAGATCTGCAGGTGGCCGCCCTGGCGGGCGTGCAGGCGGTGGCCGAGCCACCCGAGGTGCATCCAGGCGAACGGGTTGACCCGGTGGCGGACCTCCCGGCTGAGTGCGATCGCGGGCGCCAGTGGCGAGTCGTCACCGTCCGTGCCGTTCGCCAGCTGGGCCCGCACGAGTATCGAGAGGTCGGCGACGGTCGAGTGGAGGCCGCCGGCGCCGACCAGGTCGGCGAGGTCCCAGCCGGGGACGGGGCGACCGCCGGAGGTGTGTCCGGGGGCCAGCCGGGCGGCGCGCTCGGCGTCCGGCGTCACCGTCGTGTCGGTCAGGCCGAGCGGGGCGCAGATCTCCCGCGTCACCAGCTCCTGGTAGCCGAGGCCGGTCCGGTGGGTGAGCGCGAGGCCGAGCAGTCCGGCTCCGAGGTTGGAGTAGCGGAAGCTTCGGCCGGGGGCGGCCCGCAGTCGGGTGCGGGCGAGTCCGGCGAGCAGGTACTCGGCGGTGCAGTGCGCGTACGGGTCGGGCTTGTTGGGGGTGAGCAGGGCCGGCAGCAGCATCCCGGCGGGGAGGCGGGGCAGCCCGGCGGAGTGGGTCGCGAGGTGCTGGAGGGTGAGCGGGGTGCCGCCCTTGGCCGGGACGGTGACGCCCGCCGGGAGCGCGTCGGCCAGGACGTCGGCGAGCGGCTCGTCGAGGGCGACGGTGCCGGCGAGCGCCAGTCGCGCGAGCGCGAGAGAGGTGAACACCTTGGTCACCGAGCCGATTTCGAACAGGGTGTCCGGGCCGGGGGCACCGCCGGCGCTGCCGGGGCCGGTGCGGCCGGCGCCGCGGATCTCCACCGTGCCGCCGGCCAGGCCGGCGACCACCGCGCCGACGTGCTGGCCGGCGAGGCGGTCGGCGGTCTGCTGGACGAGGCTGCCAAGGTCGTTCATGACCCCGAGCCTAGGATCCCCCGGCCGGTCGCGACGTCCACCGTGGCGACGATTTCGGGCCCCCGCCGTTCGTCCGCCGGAGGTACGCGCCCACCGCCGCCCGCATGCGTGGGGGCGGGCGGCGGTGGGCGGCCGTCGTGCCGGTCAGCAGCTCAGGTTGTTGCCCGGAACGGTGCCGAGCAGCTGGGTGAAGCGCTGGTAGGCGTTGATCCGGCTCTGCACCTGCGCGGGGTTGCCGCCGTTGCACTCCAGGCTGCCGTTGATGCTGCGGATGGTCTCGCCGAAGCCGTACCCGTTGACGATGGCGTTGTGCGGGGTCATGGTGCCGGGCCCGTTCTGGGTGTTCCAGTACCAGAGCGCGGTCTTCCAGGCCACGGCCGGGTCGGTCTGCACCAGGTTGGGGTTGCGCAGCAGGTCGATGCCGAGGGCGTCGCCGGCCGCCTTGTAGTTGAAGTTCCAGCTCAGCTGGATCGGGCCGCGCCCGTAGTACGCGGCCTGACCGGCCGGGCAGCCGTACGACTGCGCGGCGTCGCAGTAGTGCGGGTAGTTGGCGGTGTTCTGCTCGACCACGTAGACCAGGCCGCCGGTCTCGTGGTTGACGTTGGCGAGGAAGGCCGCGGCCTCCTGCTTGCGCACGGTGTCCGTGCCGGTGCCCGCGAAGGCGGGGTAGGCGGAGAGGGCGTCGAGCAGGCCCTGGTAGGTGTAGAAGGTGTTCCGGTTCGGGAACATCTGGTTGAACTGCGCCTGGCTGACCGGGAATCCGCCCGGGTTGGGGGTCACGGTGGTGGTCGGCGTCGGCGTCGGGCCGCAGCTGTACGGCTCCCAGTACCAGGTGCTGATCACCGGGTCGTAGCCCGGGTTGTCGTGGGTGGCCCGGTAGAAGCTGCCGTTGACGTACCGGACGATCGTGCCGGTGGTGTAGGTGCGTCCGGCGACCCAGTCCGGGTAGGCGCAGTTCCCGGGAGTCGGCGTCGCGGTGGGCGTCACCGTGGGAGTGGCGGTGGGCGTCGTGGTGGGGGTCTGGGTCGGGCCGGTGCCGCAGGTGCCCTGGTCGGCCCAGACGCCGGAGCCGGCGGTGCTCGGGGCCTCGCCCTGGGTCCACCACTTCGCGGACCAGTTGTGGCCGTTGTGCGAGGCGCTCGTGCCGCCGGTGTAGACGGCCGACGAGCTCCAGGGCGTGGCGCAGACGGCGGCGCTCGCGTTGGCGGCGGGCAGCAGCAGGACGACTGCCAGGGCCGTGACGACGGCGGACAGCAGTGCGAGGAGACGTTTCGTTGACACTTGATCACCCCTTGTGCGGTGGGGGCCGCACGGTCGTGGAGGCGGGAAGGTCGGGGCAGGGAGGGGCCCCGCGGTGTGGGGGCTCGTCGTGGGGGACGGGCCGACCGGGGTGCGGGCCGGTGCGGGGCTGGCCCAGACTCAAGCGGAATGGTCTAAACCTGTCAAGAGCGCACGGCGTGGCGGGGCCCGGATTCGGCGGCCGCGGCCCCCGGTCCGTCACCGTTCGCACGGTGCCCGCCCCCTGCCCCGACCTGCCCGTTTCCGCACCCCGGTCGCACCCCGGTCGCGCCCCGGTCGCGCCACGGCCGAAACTCGCCCTCCGTCTCCGGCTGACGCGCGGATCCGGCCCGTCCCACGGGCCCCGCCCGCCCCACCGGCCCCGCCCCGGCCGTGCACCTGCGCAGGCCCCGCCCGGTGGTCTGGGAGGATGGCGGGGTGGACGAGACCCCCGACCCCGCCGCCCTGTCCGGCCCCGGTGCACCGATCAGGTCGGGTATCCCGGAGCACGGCCGGGTGCCCAAGTACTACGCCGTCAAGGGCCGGCTGGAGGAGCTGCTCGACGAGCTCGGCGAGGGTGGCGTGCTGCCGACCGAGCGCGAGCTGGCCGCCCGCTTCGAGGTGGCCCGCGAGACGCTCCGCCAGGCCCTGCGCGACCTGTTGATCCAGGGCCGGGTCCGCCGGCGCGGGCGCAGCACGGTGGTGGCCGGCCCCAAGCTGGAGCAGCCGCTCTCGCTGGCCAGCTACACCGAGGGGGTCCGCCGCCAGGGCCGGGTCCCCGGCCGCACCCTGATCGGGCTGGAACGGCTCGATGCCGGGACCCAGTTGGCCGGACAGCTGCGGATCGCACCGGGCGAGCCGGTCTGGCACCTGGAGCGGGTACTGCTCGCGGACGGAGAGCGGGTCGGGCTGGAGAGCACCTACCTGGCGGTGCGGCGGGTCCCGGCGCTGGACCGGGAGTTCGATCCGGGATCCTCGCTCTACGCGTTCCTGGCCGAGAAGGCGGGCATCACCTTCGGTGCGGCCGACGAGCGGATCGAGACGGTGCTGGCCTCGCCGCGCGAGGCACTGCTGATCGGTACGCCGCCGGCGCTGCCGATGCTGCTGCTGCACCGGCTGACCAGGGATCCGGCCGGTGCCCCCGTGGAGCGGGTGCGCTCGCTCTACCGGGGTGACCGCTTCAGCTTCACCACGCGTCTCGAAGCCGGCTGACGACCCCGGGGCCCGGCCCGGCCCGGCCCCGGTCCTGTCCCCGCCCCTGCCCCAACCCCTTGTTGATCACGCAGAGATAACGGGTCTGGACCGAATTTCGAGCGCTGTTCATGCCCGGGTCGGAAGCCGGGCCACCGCCGTCCATCCGCCGATCCGACCGTGGTCACCGCCCCCCTTCCCCGCCATGACGCAGCATCAGGAGGACGACGTGACCCCGCACACCCCCGCCACGCCCGCCGCCATCCCCGCCGCCCCGGCCCCCTCCGGCCTCTCCCGCCGCGGCCTGCTCCTCGGCTCCGCCGCCGCCGTACTCGCCGCCGCCCCGCTGACCGCCGGCGCCGCCCGTGCCGCCACCGCCGCCGTGGCCGGCCGCACCCCCAAGGTGCTGGTCATCGGCCTCGACGGCACCATGCTCAACCGCATCAAGGACTCCGGCGCCGCCAACCTCAACGCGCTGATGGCCGGCGGACTCACCGCCGCCGGCAGCCTCTACGCCAACCCGATGGCCGGCACCAGCTCGGGCCCGGGCTGGTCGACCGTCGCCACCGGCGTCTGGCCGGACAAGCACAACGTCCGCGACAACAACTTCACCGCCCCCGCCTTCGCCGCCTACCCCGACTTCCTCACCCGGGCCGAGACCGCCAGGCCCGCGCTCAACACCTACGTGGTCGCCTCCTGGGCGCCGATCGCCGACATCATCTACTCCGGGCGGGTCGACACCCGGGTGGCCACGCCGTCCGCCGAGTACGACGCCGGCACCACCTCCCGCGCCGTCGCCAGGCTCCGCGACACCGACCCGGACGCGGTCTTCGTGCAGCTCGACAACGTCGACCACGCCGGCCACAGCAGTGGCTCCGCCAGCCAGGCCTACCTGGAGGCGATCCGCGGCGTGGACGCCCAGGTCGGCCAGATCCTCGCCGCCGTCCGCGGCCGGACCGGGTACGCGCAGGAGGACTGGCTGGTCATGGTCACCGCCGACCACGGGCACACCCCCACCGGCGGCCACGGCGGCTCCACCTGGGAGGAGCGGCAGACCTTCGTGATCGCCAACGGCTCGGCCTTCCCGGCCGGTTCGGTCCGGTACGACGTGCGCATGGTGGACATCGCCCCCACTGCCCTCGCCCACCTCGGCATCGCCGTCGACCCGGCCTGGGGCCTCGACGGCAGCCCGGTCCCGAGCCTCGTCCCGGACGCCTTCGACGCGCTGCGCCCGCAGCTGACCGGCCGGGTCGACGAGACCGGCATCCCGGCCGGCGTCCTCGGCTTCACCCACACCCCGCCGAGCGGCTGGTCGGTCGACAACTCCGCGATGGGCACCGGCGGTGTCACCGAGTGGCGCGGCTGGTCGTTCACCACCGACGAGTTCTGGACCAAGGCCCAGCGTGACCAGTCCCGCGAGCTCAACGTCCGCGCCCGCAACGTGTTCGCCGTCGCGGACTCCGACGAGTGGGCCGACAAAACCTTCAAGGGCAGCTACGACTCCACCCTGGTCAGCCCCGAGTACCCGGTCGCCGGACTGGCCACCGTGCCGGTCTCCTTCACCACCTACTACCAGCAGGAGGGCGCCCAGACCGCCCAGGTGCTCGCCGTCTGGGACGGCGGCGCGCCGGTCCAGGTGAAGAGCTACACCGCGGAGACCAACGGCCGGCAGACCCTGAACCTGGCCGTCCCGGCGGGCGCGAGCCGCCTGCGGCTGCGGTTCCGGTACACCGGCAGCAACAACTGGTACTGGGTGCTCGACAACGTCCGGGTCGGCCAGAGCTAGGGGCCGGCCGGCCCGCCGGTCGGACCGCCCGCCGGCCCCTCCGGCGGGGCGACCGGGGCGACCGGGGCGACCGGGGCGAGCGCGGCGCGCAGCCGCCCGGCGACCTCCGCCGCGCCCGCCTCGTCGGGGTACTTCCCGCGCGGCCAGAAGAAGCCGCGCAGCCCGTCCTTCGGGTTGCGCGGCACCACGTGGACGTGGAGGTGCGGCACCGACTGGCTGATCCGGTTGTTCGCGGCGACGAAGCTGCCCGCCGCTCCCATCCCGAGCTCGACCGCCGCCGCCACCCGCTGCACCCGCAGGAAGAACGGGCCGACCTCGGCCGGCGGGAGGTCGGCCAGGGTGGGGTGGTGGGCGCGCGGGACGACCAGCACGTGGCCGGGGAAGAGCGGGCGGCGGTCCAGGAAGGCCACCGCCGACCCGTCGTCCAGCACCCGGTGCGCGGGCTCGGTGCCGGCCACCACCGCACAGAAGACGCAGTCCATCCGTCCATTCAAGCGGCCTCCCGCCGCACCGGCGCGCCGGTGCGGCGGCGTCACCCGTCCGGACCCCGACCGGGTGCGGTGCGCCCCGGCCGGGGCGCACGGTGCAGGAGGGGGCGCGTGGCGCGCCCCCTCGACGAGGAGGTGGCCCGGATGGCGGGCAAGTTCGAGGTGTACGAGGACTCCGGCGGCAAGTTCCGGTTCCGGCTCAAGGCGGGCAACGGCGAGATCGTCGCCACCGGCCAGGGGTACGCGAGCAAGGACGCCGCCCACAAGGGAGTCGAGGCGGTCCAGCGGGCCGCCGCGGGCGCGAGCGTGGTGGACGTGGCCAAGGCCGCGGCCTGAGCTCCGGTCCGCGGTGCGCGTGCGGGAGGCCGGGCCGGACGCGGAGGTGCGTCCAGCCCGGCCTCCCGCACCGTCCCGGCTCCGGCCGGGCGGGTGGCCGCTACTCGTACCGGTAGAGCAGCGCCTCCCGCTCGTTCTGCTCGATGGCCTCGACGGTCAGCGACGGGTCCCCGAGGTGGGAGAGGGTGACCTCGGCCGAGCTGGGCTGGGCGTCCGCGGCGAGCCAGTTCTCCGGCTTCCACGCCGAGGAGCGCAGGAACGCCTTCGGGCAGTGCGCGTAGACCTCCTCGACCGCCACCACGATCGCGCTGCGCGGCGGCTTGCCGACCGCCGTCAGCTGCTCCAGCAGCCGGGGATCGGTGGAGACGCAGGCGCGGCCGTTCACCCGCAGCGTGGAGTCCCGGCCCGGCACCACGAAGATCAGCCCGATCCGGCCGGTTTCGACGATGTTGTGCAGGGTGTCCAGTCGCTTGTTGCCGGTCGCGTCCGGGATCGCCAGGGTGTGCTCGTCCAGCACCGACACCAGCCCGGCCGGCCCGCCGCGCGGGGAGACGTCGCACCGGCCGTCCGCGTCCGCGCTGGCCACGAAGACCAGCGACGAGCACGCGATCAGCCGGCGCGCCACCTCGTGGAGGTGGTCGACCTGCTTGCGACGGGCGTGGACGCCGGGCTGCTCGTAGACCTCCCGCAGACCCGCGGCGTCGCGGACGGCGCTCGCGCCGAGCGCCTCGAACAGGCCGTTCGGGGCGCCCGGTTCGACGGTTGACGGGTCGGGAGTCTCCGGTGTGCTGGTCATACCGGAAATCTAGCCGAGGGCCTCCGGGTGATCGCCGACGGGCAGCGGTGAGGCCGCCCGCGACCCGGCCGCCGGGTCCGGGTTCGGCGGGACCGCCGACCTCCCGGGCCTGCTCAGACGATCAGCGGCACCGGGTGCACCTCGTCCGCCGGGTGTCCGGCGCGTTCGTGGACCCGCTGCACGGCCTCCCTCGACGGACCCTCGGAGAGGCAGTAGACGATGCCCGACTCCGGGTCGGCCCACGCCTGTTCGAACTGCACGCCCTCCTCGGCCTGGATCGCCAGGTCGGCCTGGTGGGCCATCCGCAACTCGTCCTGCGTGATGCCGGCCATCCCGTGGTGGACATCCATGAACTTCGCCATCGTGCTCGCACCTCCTGGAGCCTGCGGACGGCCGCCGCCCGTCCGCCTACCACCAGCGTGCGCCCGGCGCACCGCGGACCGCCACCGGGAGCCCCGCGCACCCGGCGCCCGCCGCGTACTCCCGTCCGCCCGCATTCCCGGCCTCCGCGTGAAACAGACCACAGCCGGGGCCTCTCCCTGGGACCGCACGGATCATGGCACAATGACGGCAGTAGTAGCAGTGACGTTCAGCGCACTCCGGGGTCGGTGAAAATCCGAACCGGCGGTTACAGTCCGCGACCCGTCCGCAGCCAGCGGCCGGTTGACCAGGTGAAATTCCTGGACCGACGGTTAAAGTCCGGATGGGAGGCGTGCGCGACGGACGAGAGAGCGGTATCCGTGGTCCCCCGGTGGACCGCGGACGTGCACGACGGGAGAGGTCTCCTCTGCCGTCGGCCGGTCGGCGGTGACCCGTGACCACGGGCGGCCCCGCCGTCGGCGGATCCGTGCACCCCGTGCCCGTCCGTGTCATCTCCCATGCCACAGCCCCGGAGTCCGCGCCCCAAGCGCGAGGAGAACCCGGGTGTTCACCGGCATCATCGAAGAGCTCGGCGAGGTCGTGTCGATCGAGGAGATCGGCGACTCCTCGCGAATCCGCCTGCGTGGTCCGGTGGTCTGTCAGGACGCGCACCACGGCGACTCCATCGCGGTGAACGGCGTCTGCCTGACCGTCGTCGACAGCCCCGACCAACTGGCCGCCGGAACCGGCGAGTTCAGTGCGGACGTGATGGCCGAGACACTCCACCGTTCCAGCCTGGGCGAGTTGAAGCCCGGCTCGCGGGTCAACCTGGAGCGGGCCATGGCGCTCGGCGCCCGGCTCGGCGGACATCTGGTGCAGGGTCATGTCGACGCCACCGGGCGGCTGTTGAGCCGCGAACCGGGCGAGCGTGACGCCGCCGGCGAGCTGCGCTGGGAGGTGCTGCGCTTCTCGCTCCCGGAGTCGGTCTCGCGCTACCTGGTGGAGAAGGGCTCGATCACCGTCGACGGTGTCAGCCTCACCGTGGTCGAGGCGGCCCGTGACAGCTTCACCGTCAGCCTCATCCCGGCCACCCTCGCGCTGACCACGCTTGGGACCAGGGCCGTCGGCGAGAGCGTCAACCTGGAGGTCGACGTCCTCGCCAAGTACGTGGAGCGGCTGCTGGAGTCCCGCACGCTCCCGGCCCTCCCCACCCTCCCCACCCTCCCCACCCTTCCGACGATCGCCGGAGAGAACACGTGAACTGGCTCAACGGCACCGTCCACCTCCTCGGTCAGGACGTCTACCGCTCGGACATCATCGGCAACCTGCTCGGCCTCACCGCGCTCGCCCTCGGCTGGCGGCGCTCCCGGCTGACCTGGCCGGTCCAACTGCTCTCCGGGGTCGTCCTGGTCGGCGCCTACTGGTCCGCCCACCTCAGCGGCGGTGTGGGCAAGCAGTTCGTGGTCATCGTGGCCGCCGTCTGGGGCTGGACCCGCTGGCAGCGCGGCAAGCACGGCGGCGGCGACGTCGAGGTCCGCTTCGCCACCGGCCGGGAGCGCGCCGTGCTGATCGGCGGCACCGTGCTCGGCACCGTGGCGGTCGGCACGCTCTTCACCGTCTACCCGCAACTGTCGTGGGACGCCTGGCCGGACGCCTACATCTTCGTCGGCACGCTGGCCGCGATGGTGGCCCAGGCCCGCGGCTGGGTCGAGTTCTGGTTCGCCTGGGTCGCCGTCGACCTGGTCGGCGTCCCGCTCGCCTTCAACAACGGGCTGGTCTTCTCCGGCTTCACGTACTCCGTCTACTTCGTCCTGGTCCTGCTCGGCCTGCGTGCCTGGTGGCTGCGCGGCCGCACCGCCCGTCCCTCGACCGACCGCGTCCTCCAGGGAGCCTCCGCATGACCGAGAACCAGACCGAGAACCAGCCCGAGAAGCAGACCCCGGCCCGCACCGGCGACCGCGCCGCCGTGCTCGACCTCGCCCTGGACCCGGTCGAGCGGGCCGTCTCCGACATCGCGCTCGGCCGCGCCGTGATCGTGGTCGACGACGAGGACCGCGAGAACGAGGGCGACATCGTCTTCGCCGCCTCCGCCGCCACCCCCGAGCTGATGGCGTTCACCATCCGCTACAGCTCCGGCGTGATCTGCGTCCCGATGACCGGCGACGAACTGGACCGGCTCAAGCTCCCCCCGATGACCCAGGTCAACGAGGACCGCAAGGGCACCGCCTACGCCGTCTCGGTCGACGCCCGCGACGGGGTCTCCACCGGCATCTCGGCCGCCGACCGGGCCCGTACCGTCCGGCTGCTCTCCTCGCCCGGCACCGGGCCCGGCGACCTGGCCCGCCCCGGGCACGTGTTCCCGCTGCGGGCCGTCGACGGCGGCGTGCTGGTCCGCCCCGGTCACACCGAGGCCGCCGTCGACCTGGCCCGGCTCGCCGGGCTGGCGCCGGCCGGTGCGATCGCCGAGGTGGTCAACGACGACGGCACCATGGCGCGGCTGCCCGAGCTGGTCGCCTTCGCCCGCGAGCACGGCCTGGCGATCATCTCGATCGAGGACCTGATCGCCTACCGCCGCCGGACCGAACTGCACGTCGGCCGGGCCGCCGTCACCTCGCTGCCCACCGAGTTCGGCGAGTTCACCGCCGTCGGCTACCAGGGCACCATCGACGGGGTCGAGCACATCGCCCTGGTCGCCGGCGGGCTGGACGCGGACGGCCGGCTCCCGGACGGCGAGGACGTCCTGGTGCGGGTCCACTCGGAGTGCCTGACGGGCGACGTCCTCGGCTCGCTGCGCTGCGACTGCGGCCCGCAGCTGCAGGCCTCGCTGCGGCGGGTCGCCGAAGCCGGCCGCGGCGTGGTGCTCTACCTGCGCGGCCACGAGGGCCGGGGCATCGGTCTGGCGCACAAGCTGCGCGCCTACGAGCTGCAGGAGCAGGGCCGGGACACCGTCGACGCCAACCTCGAACTGGGCCTGCCCGCGGACGCCCGCGACTACAGCATCGGCGCCCAGATGCTCTGCGACCTCGGGGTGCGCTCGCTCACCCTGCTGACCAACAACCCGGAGAAGCTGACCGCGCTCACCGAGCACGGGCTCAAGGTCAAGGGCCGCGAGTCGGTGGAGATCCCGGCCGGCGAGCACAACCTGCGCTACCTGCGGACCAAGCGCGACCGGATGGGCCACGACCTGCCCGGCCTCGGTTCCTGACCCGCGGAGCAACACCGCGCACCACCCGCACCACCCACCCGCACCACCCACCCGCACCGCCGAACCACCGAGCCGAACCATCGAAAGGCACCCGCACATGAGCGGCCACGGAGCCCCCGAGCTGACCATCGACAACGCCGCCGGCCTCAAGGTCGCCGTGATCGCCGCCCAGTGGCACGAGCAGGTGATGAACGGCCTCCTGGACGGTGCCCACCGCGCCCTGAAGGAGCTGGGTGTCGCCGAGCCGACCGTCCTGCGCGTCCCCGGCACCTTCGAGCTGCCGGTGGCCGCCAAGCGGCTCGCCGACCGCGGCTACGACGCCGTGATCGCCCTCGGCGTGGTGATCCGCGGCGGCACCCCGCACTTCGACTACGTCTGCCAGGCCGCCACCGCCGGTCTCACCCAGGTCAGCGTGGACACCGGCGTTCCGGTCGGCTTCGGCGTGCTGACCTGCGACGACGAGCAGCAGGCGCTGGACCGGGCGGGCCTGCCGGGCTCCGCCGAGGACAAGGGGCACGAGGCCGTCACGGCCGCCGTCGCGACCGCCGTCACCCTGCGCGCGCTCTGAGCCGCGGGCGGGCCGCGCCTTCGCGGGCCCGTCCCCGCCCACCCGTTCGGGAACCCGGACCGTGGACGTCCACCGGACTGTCCACGGTCCGGGAGCGGTTACCGCCCGTTAGCGCGCACGCGGATTGGTGTGTGCAGCAGGGCGTGGTGGTCATGCGGGG
>NZ_JBHXKE010000176.1:0-21190 GCF_042722765.1 Kitasatospora sp. NPDC058406 | reverse complement strand
ACCCGCGAGGCACCCGCGAGGCACCCGGGGCGGCCCGTCCGCGACGCAGGCGGGCGTTGAGCCGGGCGGCCCGCCGGGTCAGGTGGTCGCGTTCGGCGAGGTCGGGCGCCTCCCGGGCCGCCTCGGCGTACAGCCGCGCCGCCGTCGCCAGGTCACCGTCCCGCTCGCGGAGGTACGCGGCCACCGCCGTGTGGCGGGGCAGGGAGTCGTCCAGCTCCGCGAGGGCCGCCAGACCGGCGCGCGGCCCGTCGGCCTCGCCGACGGCCACCGCGCGGTTCAGCCGGACGACCGGGCTGTCGGTCAGGCGCACGAGCTCGTCGTACCACCCGACGATCTGCACCCAGTCCGTCTCTCCGGCCGTGGGCGCGTCGGCGTGGAGTGCCGCGATGGCGGCCTGGGCCTGGAACTCGCCCAGCCGGTCCCGGGCCAGGGCCGCCTGGAGGATCGCGACGCCCTCGGCGATCGCCCCGGTGTCCCACCGGGTGCGGTCCTGCTCGGCGAGCGGCACCAGGCTGCCGTCGGGTGCGGTCCGGCCGGCACGCCGCGCGTGGTGGAGCAGCATCAGCGCGAGCAGACCCGCCACCTCGGGGTGATCGATCCGGGCCCCGAGCTGCCGCGTGAGCCGGATCGCCTCGGCGGCGAGGTCGACGTCCCCGGAGTAGCCCTCGTTGAAGACCAGGTAGAGGACGCGCAGCACGGTGGCGACGTCCCCGGGCCGGTCGAACCGCACGCCGGAGACGGTGCGCTTGGCCCGGCTGATGCGCTGCGCCACGGTCGCCTCGGGCACCAGGTAGGCCCGGGCGATCTGGCGGGTGGTGAGCCCGCCGACGGCGCGCAACGTGAGCGCGACCGCGGACGAGGGCGTCAGCGACGGGTGGGCGCACAGGAAGTACAGCCGGAGCGTGTCGTCCAGCGCGGGCGCGGGCCCCGGCTCCGGCTCCTCGTCGACGAGTTCCTCCCGCCGGCGGCGGGCCGTGTCCGCCCGGGTCGCGTCGAGGAACTTGCGCCAGGCCACGGTGACCAGCCAGCCCTTCGGGTCCGCCGGCGGCCGGGCGGGCCAGCCGCGGACCGCCTCGACCAGCGCCTCCTGCACGGCGTCCTCGGCCGCCGCGAAGTCGGCTCCGCGCCGGACGAGGATCGCGAGCACGCCAGGGGTGAGGTTCCGCAGCAGGTCCTCGTCCACCGGGGAGGTCACTCCGTGACGGTCGGCGGCGCGGACAGGAAGGGGCGCAGTTCGAGCCACTCGTGGATCGGCTTCCCGCCCGCCCCGGGGGCGGCGGACAGCTCACCGGCCAGCTCGACGGCGCGCTCGTAGCTGTCGACGTCGATCACCATCCAGCCGGCCACGAGGTCCTTCGTCTCGGCGAACGGGCCGTCGGTCACCGGCGGGCGGCCCTCGCCGTCGTAGCGCACCCACGCGCCCCCGGGTGCGAGCGCCTGGCTGTCGACGAACTCGCCGGACTCCTCCAGGCGGGCCGCGAAGTCGCGCATGTACTGCACGTGCGCCGAGATCTCCTCCGGCGTCCAGTGCTCCATGGACACGAAGTCGTCCGGGACCGGAGCTCCGCGGTAGTGCTTGAGCAGCAGGTACTTGGCCATGACGTCTCTCCTCGGTGCTGTGCGACCCATTGTGGCCGCGTCCGCCCCTGGGACGGAGCCGGCCACGGGTTCTCGACATCGCCGACGGAAATTTCTCCGGGTTCTTCCGGGCTCCTCCCGGCACGCCCCGCCACGCCCGGCCACACCCGCGCCTCGGCACGGCCCCGGTGACGCCCGGGCCCGCCCCGTCGCCCGCGGCCGCGCCGGGGCCCGCCCGACACGCCGGGAGCTGCCCGACGGCTGCCGGCGAGGTCGCTCACCGGGTGGCGCGCGGCGCCGGCCGGTCCGCGGCTCACGCGGCGGCCGCCCACTCCCGGAGGGTGGCGAAGTCGCCGCCCCGCAGGCCGAGCTTCGGATCGACGTGGAGGGCGAGGGCCCGTCCGGGGTGGTGGTCGGCTATCCACGCGGCGTCCTGCGGTCCCAGCTCGTCGTCCACCCAGACGAACGGGCGGCCGGCGGCCCACGCCACCAGTGCGCGGGTCTTCCAGTGCAGGCCGTCCGGGTCCTCCTGGTGGAGCTGCGGCCAGGCGACGTAGGGGAGTTCGGGCAGGCCGAGGAGCGGGGCGATCCAGGTGTTGGCCTCCGCCATCCAGGTCGTCGCCCAGACCAACTCGTAGGGGAGGGAGAGGAGTTCGGGGCCGTGGTCGGGGTTGATCCAGAGCCGCAGCGGCCGGACGTACTCGGCGGGCCGCTGCGGGAACCGGGCCACCCACGAGTCCGGCTTGACGCGGTGGGTGCCGTACCCGGCAGGCCGCTGGTGGGGCTTGGCGGCGTACGGGTTCAACGGCCCGTCGACGTCGAGGAGAAGCCGCGGGAGCGGCGTCGTCATGACGGCATCGTCGCGCACGGAGGCCGAGTTGACGACCCGTGTCACCAGCGGGCGTCACGGGTCGCCCGGCCCCGGAGCGGGGCGTCGGCCACGCGTCCGGGCTCCCCGGCCCCTTCCGCCCGGCATCCGGGCTCCGCGGCTTCTGGGACAGGATCGGGATATTGCGCGGACCGGGCCGTGAACGGCCCGGACCTACGGTGGTCGCACCGGTGAACCGCACCGGTGGACCGACCCGGGAGCCCCGTATGCGTACGCGCCGCCTCGCCCTCACTGCCGCCGCCGTCGCGGTGCTCGCCGCTGCCGCCACCGCCTGCGGACCGGAGAACGGCGACGGGGGTTCCGCCGCGGCGAGCCCGGTGGCCACGGCCGCCGCCACGGCGGCGGCCACGACGACCGTCCCCGCCGCCGCGCCCTCGAAGGCGACCTCGCCGTCCGGCAGTGCGTCCGCCTCCACAGCGACCTCCGCCTCCGCCGCTGCCTCCGCGCCCGGGACGAAGTCCGGCTCCCCGGGGCAGAACTGCGCCACGAAGGACCTCACGTTCACCACCAGGACCGAGTCCCAGGCCGGCGGGTTCATCCTGATCACCGCCAAGGCCAAGCCTGGCGTCAGCTGCACACTCCCTGGCCCGCACGCGACCATCGCGTTCGGCTCGGGCGGTATCGAGGCCGCCAACGCCGAGCAGGCCGTCGGCACGCCGATCACCCTCGGCGGGGACAAGGTGGCGTACGCGGGCGTCAACCCCAAGAGCACCAAGGGGAACCAGGAGATCGAGTTCACCGACGTCATCGTCGCCGTCGGCAAGGCCGACCCGGACCCGGTCAGCCTCCCGGTCGGTCCGACCAAGGTGGACAAGCCGGTGGTCACCAACTGGCACACCGTTCCGAAGGACGCCGTTCCCGGTATCTGACGGTGGCCCGCACACCGCTCTCGCCCGGCCCGCCCGGGTCGACAGACTCGACCGGGTCGACCGGGTCGTAGGACGCGGTGCCGAACGCCAGGTGCCCCGACCGTGGGGGCGGGGCACCTGGTCACGCTGCGGTCGTCGCGCCGATGTGACTACTCGGCGGCGCGACGGCGGCGGGAGACGGCCACCAGGGCCGCACCGGCGGCGACGGCCGCGGCGGCGCCGCCGGCCTCCCAGCGGACACTTTCGTCCACACCGGTGGCGGCGAGCGGGCCGGAGGTCTCGGCCGCGGTGCCGGTGGTCGCGGTGGTGCCGGTGACCTTCGCGAGTGCCACGGCGGGCACCACGGCCGGGGCCGGGTTCGCGACGGTGCCCGCGCCGCTGGCGGTCTGGACGGTCTGACCGGCGTTCTGCCCCTGGACCGGCGAGGTCGGCCTGGCGGCGGCCGCGTTCGCCTCGTCCTCGGCGCGGGCCTTGGACCAGCCCTCCTTGAGGAACGCGAGGACGTCCGCGTAGCTGCCCTCCAGGGCGGCGCCCGCGGCCTTCTTGACCGCCGGCCCGCCGGTCTCAAGGGCCTGGGAGACCTTCACGCGGTTGTCGCTCTCGCGCAGGCCCGCCAGGTCGACCTCAAGGAAGCGGCGCAGGTCGGCGGGCGTGCCGCCGAGGGCCTTCTGGGCCCCCGCGAAGACGCGCGGGCCGACCTCCTTGTCGGCGATGAGGATGAGGATCTCGACCCGGTCGTCCTCGGCGCGGGCCGTGTGCTGGCCCTCGGTGAGGAACTTGCGCACCGCCTCGGGGCTGCCGGTCCTGAGGGCCGCCTCGGCCGCCGCCTTCACCGCACGGCCGCCGACGGCGAGGACCTGGAAAGCCTTGACGCGGTCGTCGACGGCCCGCGCGTTCGGGAGGCCGACCTCCATGAACTGGCGCAGCTCGGCCGCCGTGCCGTTGACGACCTTCGCGGCGGCCTCGTGGACGCTGATGCCCGCGTCCTTGTCGGCCAGGATCCGCTGGACCTCGGCCCGGTCGTCCTCGGCACGGGCCGTGTGCTGACCCTCGGCGAGGAACTTGCGGACCGCCTCGGGGCTGTTGGAGCTCATGGCCTTGTTGGCCGCCGCCTGCACGGCAGGGCCACCGGCGGAGAGGATCTGGGCGGTCTTGACCAGGTCGTCGATGGACCGCGCACGCGGGAGGCCGACCTCCAGGAACTGACGCAGCTCGGCCGCCGTGCCGTCGACGACCTTCGCGGCGAACTCGTGGACGCTGATGCCCGCGTCCTTGTCGGCCAGGATCCGCCGGACCTCGGCCCGGTCGTCGTCCTCGGCGCGGGCCACGAACTGGCCCTCGGTGAGGAACTTGCGGACCGCCTCGGGGCTGCCGGACTTGAGGGCCTTCTCGGCCGCCGCCTTCACGGCAGGGCCGCCGACGGAGAGGAACTGGGCGGCCTTGACGCGGTCGTCGATGATCCGCGCGTTCGGGAGGCCGACCTCCAGGAACTGACGCAGTTCGGCCGCCGTGCCGTCGACGACCTTCGCGGCGGCCTCGTGGACGCTGATGCCCGCGTCCTTGTCGGCCAGGATCCGCCGGACCTCGGCCCGGTCCGCCGCCTCCTGGGAGCCGCCGTCCTCCGTGGTGTCGGCCGCCGTGTCCGGACCGCTGACTCCGACGGGCTTCGGCTGCTCGGCAGCGGACGCCATCGACGGGAACAGGACGGTCGGAGCGAGTGCAGCCGCGGCAAGGACGGCGGACACCTTGGGCAACTTCATCAAGCAGACCTGTTTCTCGAGCGAAGAACACGGGGAGAAGTCGTGAGCCCGGTCAGCATAAGTCCTGTTGCATGGTTGTCATATCACCATTATTTAGCGGACGCGCTTCACGGCCGAGGCGCCGACTCTTCGCACACAGGCAATTCCGGACGTATGAGGACAGTCCCCCTCCCGGAGGAACCCCGAGGCCGGAGTTCCGGGCGGATGAACGGATGAACGTCTCTCCAACTCCCCCCGGCAGCCAGGTGACCCCGGCCGGAATCCCGTGTCCGGCGTCGGCGGAACGATCGCGGTCGACCGGTCGTCCGGACGACGGGCGGGGCCGGGCGGCGGTCAGGCCCGGACGGCGGTCAGGCCCGGACGGCGGACGGGGCGAGGCGACGCAGGCGGTCGCCGGTCTCCGCGTCACGCGCCGTCAGCACCACCAACTGCAGCCCGCCGGACGCCTGCAGCACCACCTGGTCGATCCGCAGCATCCCCAACTCCTCGTGCAGCAGGTCCTTCTCCACCCCGGCGCGCTCCAGCACCTGGTGCTCGTCCAGCCAGCGGTCCGCCTCCGGGTACGCCGCCCGCAGCCGCCTGATCAACCGGGCCAGCGGCCGCGCTGCCGGCGCACCGTCGCCGCCGCGCTCGGCGAAGGCGGAGCGCAGCTGCGCCAGGGTCCGGCGGGCATGGTGCTCCCAGTCCACCGTCCGGGCGCGGTGCAGGGGGCTGGCGAACACCACCCAGGCCAGGTTGCAGTCCTCCGGCTCCCGGCCGGACAGCCCGAACAGCGCCTCCGCGCCCGGATTCCAGGCCCGGACGGCCCAGTCCGCGTCCATCACGAACGCCGGCGCCGGCCACTGGGCGTGCATCAGCCGCAGCAGCGGCGCCGGCACGTCTCCCGCCGCCTCGGACCCCACCGCCCCGGGCGCTCCGGCCGCCCCCGGATGGCTCCCCGCCAACCGGAACAGGTACGCCGTCTCCGCCCGGTCCAGCCGCAACGTCCGGGCCAGGCTCGCCAGCACCTCCGGCGACGGGTTGATCGCCCGCCCCTGCTCCAGCCACGTGTACCAGGTCACCCCGACACCCGCGAGCAGCGCCAACTCCTCGCGCCGCAGCCCGGGGGTGCGCCGCCGCACCCCCGGCGCCATCCCGACGTCCTCCGGCGTCAGCCGGGCACGCCGGCTGCGCAGGAAGCTCGACAGCGCGTTCCGCCGCGTCTCCGCGTCGTCCATCCCCCCGCCCGTCCCTTCCCTGGTAGTCGCACTGCCAGTATCCCCAGACACTGCCGCCCTCCGGACCGCCCCGCGAGGCTGAGGGCACCAGCCGGACGCACCACCTCGCAGGGAGACTTCCGATGACCCGTCACCTCCTCCGCACCGCCGCCGTCACCGCTGCGGCGGCCGGCCTCCTGCTCGGCACCGCCGGGGCTCTGCCGGCCTCCGCCCACGGCGGCCACGAGAGCCGGGGCCCGGCCGTGATCGCGGGCCACGCCCCGACCCTCGTCCCGGAGGGAGCCACCTGGGACCAGGACCGTCAGCGCTTCCTGGTCGGATCGCTGCGCCACGGCACGGTCTCGGTCGTCCGCCCGGGCGGCGGTGTCCGCACGCTGATCGACGAACCGGACACGCTGGTCTCGGTGATCGGCCTGCACGTCGACCGGGCCCGCGGCCGGGTCCTGCTGGCCAACGGCGACAACGGCCTCGGCACGCGCACCTCCGCCGCGACCGCCGGGCGGCTGGCCGGCCTCGGCGCCTACGACCTGGAGACCGGCCGGCGACTGTTCTACGCGGACCTGGCCGCGGTGGCGGGCGACGGCGGCCCGCACTTCGCCAACGACGTGGCCTTCGGACCGGACGGGACCGCGTACGTCACCGACTCGCTCGCCCCGGTGGTGTACCGGATCGGCACGGACGGCACGGCCTCGGTCCTGGTCCGCGACGCCCGGCTGACCCCGGCGCCCGGCGGCTACGGCCTGAACGGCATCGTCCTCCGGGACGGCCGGCTGATCATCGGCAAGTGGGACGACGGCATGCTCTGGCAGGTGCCGGTGCACCGGCCGGCGGACCTCCGCCCGATCCCGGTCACGGGAGGCCCCGGCACGGGCGGGCCGGGCGCGCTGCTGCACCTGGACGGGTTGCTCGGCCGCCCCGACGGCAGCATCGTCGGCGTGACCAACGACCTGGCCGGCGCGGGCCGCGACGCCTCGGTCGAGCTCCGCTCCACCGACGGCTGGCGCACCGCCCGGCTCACCTCCGTCCGCCCCTCGGCCGACCTCCTGCCGACGGCCGTCACGCCCGGCCCCGGCGGCGGCGTGTACGCGCTCTCCGGCCGGCTGGACCTGGCGTTCGCCGGCACGCCGGGCGACACCTTCTCCCTGCGGCGGATCTGAGCGGGTCGGGCGGAGCCGGGGCGGCCGGAGTCGGGGCGGGTCGGGGCGGAGTCGGGGCGGAGTCGGGCGGGGGCCCGCCGGATCCGCCGCGGCGCGTCTCGCCCGCACGGGTTACGGAGAACCGGAACTGACGCTCCGTGGCATAGATTCGCCCGTTACGAGCAGCAGTCCGCGCCGCGCCGTGCGGCCGACCCCGGGAGCGTCCGTGTCGATGCCCGTCTACCGCTACAAGCTCTCCGTCGACGGACGGGACCACCTCTTCCACGACGTCTCCGGGCTGGAGACGTCCTACGAGGTCATCGAGCACAGGGACGGCTCGGGAACCACCCACCTGGTGCCCGGACAGCGGAGGACGGCCACGGTCTCCCTGCGCCGGGGCTCGGCCGACGGCTACCAGGCCCTGTGCGACTGGATCGACACGATCGGCCTCAACACGGTCGACCGGAAGGACGTCACGGTCTCGCTGCTGAACGGCCCCCGCACCCCGGCGGTGAGCTGGACGGTCACCGACGCGTTCCCGAGCACCCTCACCTCCCTGGTCCACGGCGACGGCGCCGACCGGCCCGTCATCGGCGAACTCGTCCTGCGGTCCCCCCTGGTCGTCCCGCGGTTCGGGGCCTGAACTCCCGAACCGCGGCCCCGGGCGAGGAGGCACGGCCGCCCCGGGGCCTGCGGATATCCGGTGGATCGGCGCGGGAGCCTCTGGTTGGATCCCGCCATGACCAGTGACCTCCCCGACAGCTACGAGATCTCCACCGACCCCGGGCGCCTCGACGGCGCGCTGATCCACCGGTGGCTGTCGGAGGACTCCTACTGGGCCCGGGGCCGCCCCCGCGAGAAGCAGGACTCCGCCGTCGCGGGATCGCTCAACTTCGGTGTCTACGACCGCGCCGCCGGCACCCAGCTCGGCTACGCCCGCGTCGTCACCGACCTGGCCACCTTCGCCTGGCTCTGCGACGTGTACATCGCCCCCGCCGCGCGCGGCAAGGGCCTGGGCACCGCGCTGGCCACCGCCGTCCGCGACCACCTCGCCCCCTACGGCCTGCGCCGCGTCCTGCTCGCCACGGCGGACGCCCACGAGGTCTACGCCAAGGTCGGGTTCACACCGCTGGAGACACCGGAGAAGTGGATGGCCCTCGGCGAGCAGTGAACCGGCGAGCAGTGAACCGGCGGGCCGTGAGCCCGCGGGCAGTGCGCCCGCGGGCCGCCACGGCCGGGCGGAGACACCGGCCCGGCCTGAGACACGGGTCACGGGTCACGGGTCACGGGTCACGGGTCACGGCCGGAGCGTACGGCTACTTGGTGCAGGTCCGGTCCCCCTTCGGCAGCCTGCCACTGGCCAGGTACGCGTTGACCGTGTCGTCCACGCACGCGTTGCCGTACATCCCGTAGAGCGCGTGCCGGTTGGCGCCCTTGAGCGTCAGCAGGCGGGAGCCGGGCAGCAGCCCGTGCAGCGCGACGCTGTCCCGGTAGGTGGTGCGCGGGTCCCCGGTGGCGGCGACGATCAGCACCTCGGCGTCGCTCCGCACCTCGGTGCGCGCCTCGCGCGGGCGGTCCCAGAAGGCACACGGGTTGATGTTGTTGAGCATCGGACCGAGAAGCGGGTGTTCGGCCCGGGTGCGCTCGACGCCCCGCCAGTACGACTCGGGGTCACGCGGCGCGGTGCCGTCCGCGCACATGATCGCCTGCTGGGAGCTGCCGGTCGCCGACCCCTCCGCGCCGAACGCGAACCGCAACACGGCGGCGAACGCCTCCGACGGCCGGGCCGGCCGGCCCGCCGCGGCCTCGGCCAGCACGGCCATCTCTTCGGCGAGGTCCGCGCGCGCCTCGTCCGTGTCGTCCGCGATCCCGGCGAAGAGCAGGAACGGCACCCGGGTGTCGTCGACCAGGAAGGTGCCGGTGCCGCTGCCGACGGCCAACGGCGCGCGCGCCGACGCCTCGACGGTCCTCCGGATCCCGGCGATCACCTCCTCCCCGGTCCGGCCGAGCCCGTAGGTGTCGTGGCGAGCCGCCGCCCAGGCGGCCCAGTCGGCGAGCGCCTGCTCGTTCTCCGCCAGCAGGCCCGGGAACAGGCGGGGCCCGTACGTGCGCGGGTCGAGCGCCCCGTCGAGGACCACCCGGTCGTAGCGGCCGGGGAACATCTGGGTGTAGACGGTGCCCAGGTAGGTGCCGTACGAGACGCCCAGGTAGGAGATCCTCCGCTCACCGAGCGCGCCCCGGACGACGTCCATGTCGCGGGCCGTGTTGCGGGTGCTCGCGTGCGGCAGCAACGACCCTGCCGCGGCACGGCACTTGGCGGCCAGGTCCTTCTGGAAGGCGACCTGCCGGTCGAAGCTCGCCCGGCCGAGGCCCGCCGAGGCGAGGCTGGTTCCGACCGGCCAGCCGCAGTCCAGCGGGGTGCTGCGCCCCACGAAGCGCGGGTCCATGCCGATGATGTCGTAACGTGCGGCGGTCTCCTTGAGCGCCGCCTGCACGCGCGGCGGAGTGCCGAGGGTCTCGCCGCCCGGGCCGCCGTCGTTGAGCAGCATCGCGCCGATCCGGTGGCGGGTGTCGGTGCCCTTGATCCGGGAGATCGCGACGGTGATGGTGCGGCCCCGGGGGTCGCCGTAGTCGAGCGGGACGGTCACGTCCGCGCAGCGCGCGCCCGCCTGCTCCAGGGCCGCGCCGTCCTTGTCGTCCGGCCCCTCGACGCAACTGCGCCAGTCGAGACGCTGGTTGTAGTAGCGGTCCAGCCCGCGGGGGGCGGAGGTCGCGGACGCGGAGGCGCCGGACGCGGAGGCGTCGGCGGACGCGGCCTGGGCGGGGCCGGTCGCTGCGGACACCACCGCCACGCAGGCCGCGAAGGCGAGGCCCGCCGCCGTGGCCCGGCGGACGGCCGTCGACGCCCCGGTTCCGGCCGGGCGCCGCCCGCCGGCACGACGGGGGCGGGCGGCCCGGCTCCCGGTGGAACGGCCGGCGGCGGAGCGGGCCTCGCCGAAACGGGCCTCGGCGGTACGGCGGTCGCTCATGACGTCTCCTCGGTCGCATCGGATCCGCCACCGACCGGCGCGCAGAACGCGGCGGTCGCGACGGCACGGAAGTCCTGCTCGGCCTGCTCGGTGCGGGGGACCTCGGTGAGGGCGAGGGCGAGACTGCGGCCGCCCGGCCCGACCGCGGCGAGCGTCCGGTGCCCGCCCGGCATCGTCCCGCCGTGGCCCCACCACCAGCCGCCGCACTCCAGCGGGCTCGCGATCAGCCCGAGCCCGTACCGGGCACCGGGCCAGAGGCGGTCCGGGTCGGCGGGCACGGTGCGCTTCATCTCGTCGAGCCAGCGCGCGGGCAGCAGCCGGCCGCCGAGCAGCGCCCGGAAGAACCGGTCCACGTCGGCGGGCGTGGACACCAGCGCGCCGCCCGCGCCGCCGAAGCTCGCGTTCCACTCGGTGCCGTCGATGCGCGGGGCGCCCTCGGGTGCGGCGTGGTCGACGTAGTAGCTGCGCGAGTGCGGGCCCCGGATGCGGAGCTCGTCGCCCGGCCAGTAGGTGTCCCGCAGGCCCAGCGGGCCGATGATCCGGCGTTGCAGCTCCGCCTCGAAGGGGCGGCCGGTGACCTTCTCGACCAGGAGGCCGGCGATCACGGAGTTGGTGGTCGAGTAGGACCACGCCTTCTCCGGGCGCGGCAGGGTGAGCCCGATCGCGACCAGCTCGCGCGGCTCGAAGTGGCGGAACCGCCACGCGTCCACGGGCAGTCCGACCAGCGCCTCGGTGTAGTCGGGGAGTCCGCTGGTGTGCTGGAGCAGTTGGCGGACGGTGATCCGGCCGCCGTCGTGGCCGTTGCCCCGGACCAGTCCGGGCAGGTGGCGTTCGACGGTGTCGTCCAGGCCGATCCGGCCCTCGGCGGCGAGTTGGACGACGAGCGTGGCGGTGAACGTCTTGGTGACGCTGCCGATCCGCAGCCGGTCCTCCGCCCGCATCGGGCGGCCGGTCGCCAGGTCGGCGACGCCGCGGGCGGCGGTCCGGCGCCCGCAGCGGGGGTCGGTGAACTCGGCGGCCGCGCCGGGGACTCCGTCGCCTCCGACCAGGGTGTCCAGGGCCGCTCCGACGGCCGCACGGGTCGCCGCGCACGCACCCGGCACGGCAGCGGCGGCCCCGGCCCCGGCCTCGGCCCCGACGGAAGCGGAAACGGGAGCCGAGGAGCCGGCGGCCGACGCGGCGGGGGTGCCCGCGAGCGCCGAGGCGGCCAGGGCGGCGGCGAGCACGGGCCCCCACCGCGCCGGCCGTCGCGCACCCCGGAGGGTTCCCCGGAGCATCATGTGATGGTGTGTCATGTCGTCAACGCTAGGAACCGGGCGCCCGGAGTTCACGACGGCACGCCCCCGGATCCGACCGGGGGACATCCCCACCCTTCACGTTCCCTTTCGGGCAGAACGGACCGGACGGCCGGCCCCGCGCACCCGCCCCACCCGACCCAGGCCGGGCCCCGGCCCCGGACCTGGCGGGCCGGCCCCGCCGGAGCTACTCCGGCCGCCGCCACAGGTTGCGCCGCGCGAGGAGCGGCAGCACGCCCTCCCCGAACCAGTACGCCTCCTCCAGGTGCGGCATCCCGCTGAGCACGAACTCCTCGATGCCCAGCTCGTGGTACTCCGTGATCAGGTCGGCCACCTCCCGGTGGCTGCCGACCAGCGCCGTCCCCGCGCCGCCCCGCAGCAGCCCGATGCCCGCCCAGAGCCCCGGGTGGACCTCCAACCGCGCCGCCGAACCGCCGTGCAGGGCCAGCATCCGGCGCTGCCCCTCGGACTCGCTCTCCGCGAGCGCGCGCTGGGTCTCCCGGATCCGCACCGGGTCCATCGCCGCCAGCAGCCGCTCGGTCTCCGCCCACGCCTGCGCCGAGGTGTCCCGGGTGATCACGTGCAGCCGGATCCCGAACCGCACCACCCGGCCCTGCGCGGCGGCCAGTTCGCGGATCCAGGTGATCTTCTCCCGCACCTGCGCGGGCGGCTCCCCCCAGGTGAGGTAGACGTCCGCGTACCGGGCGGCCACGTCGCCCGCCGCCGGCGACGAACCACCGAAGTACACCGGCGGCACCTGGTCCGGCAACCGGTTCAACACGGCCCGCTCCACGCGGAGATGGGGCCCCTCGTGGTCGACGGTCTCGCCCGCCCAGAGCCTGCGCGTGATCGACAGGAACTCGCCGGTCCGCGCGTACCGCGCGTCCTTGTCGAGGAAGTCACCGTACGCGCGCTGCTCCGCCGACTCACCGCCCGTCACCACGTTGAGCAGCAGCCGGTCGCCGGACTGCCGCTGGTACGTCGCCGCCATCTGCGCGGCCAGCGTCGGACTGATCTGCCCCGGCCGGAACGCCACCAGGTACTTGAGCCGCTCCGTCACCTGGGTGAGCATCGCCGTCGTCAGCCAGGCGTCCTCGCACCAGGCGCCGGTCGGCGTCAGCGCCCCCTCGAACCCCAACTGCTCCGCGCTGCGGGCGATCTGACCCAGGTAGGCGACGGACGGCGGCCGGTCCGCCCCGGCGGTCCCGGGCGTCGAACCGTGCCCGCCGCCGACGACGTGCCGGCTGTCGCCGTTGGTGGGCAGGAACCAGTGGAAGGTCAGGGACATGAACACACACTCCGGTGCCGAGAACGCCTGCGGGGAGGGGAGGGAGCAGCACTCACCGACGACAGGCGGCCGCGCACACCCGCACCAGGTCCACGTGCAGGCGCCGCACGAGGCACCCGGAGGCAGCGGCGGAGGCGGCGGAGGCGGTCATGCGGGCGATTATCCGCCCACGACCGGCACGGATCAAGAGACCGCGGCACCGCCGTCAGCACCAGCACAGCGCTTCCAGTGGAGTGAGCGTGGCACGCAGGCGCCTCGTGCACGTCCTGCCGGGCATCGGCGGCAGCGTCCTGGAACGTCCGGGGGCGGGCGGCCGGGAACGGCCGTCCGGGACGCGGGATTCGGTGACCTCGCCGCTCTCGCCCGTGAACTGGCGGACGTCATCCACTCCGGCTGACCCCGACCACGCGAAAGGCCCGCCGGGCCTCCCCCATGCAGCAGGGGGAGGCCCGGCGGGCGCTTCAGCTGTTACCGGTGAGCGGTGGCTCAGACCTGGCCGGCCTTCTCCAGGGCGGCGCAGCAGGTCTTGATCAGCAGGCGGGTGACCACGTACGGGTCGACGTTGGCGTTCGGGCGGCGGTCCTCGATGTAGCCCTTCTGGTCCACCTCGACCTGCCACGGGATGCGGACCGACGCGCCGCGGTTGGAGACGCCGTAGGAGTAGACGTTCCACGGGGCGGTCTCGTGCTTGCCGGTCAGGCGGGACTGGATGTCGTCGCCGTACTGGCTGACGTGCTCCAGCACGATCTCCTGGGAGGCGCCGAGCGACTCGCAGGCGGTGATGATCGCGTCGTAGCCCTCGCGCATCGCCCGGGTGGAGAAGTTGGTGTGCGCACCCGCGCCGTTCCAGTCTCCCCTGGCCGGCTTGGCGTCGAGGGTGGCGTCGATGCCGAACTCCTCGGCGGTGCGGTAGAGCAGGTAGCGGGCGATCCACATGTCGTCGGAGGCGGTCAGGGCGTCGACCGGGCCGATCTGGAACTCCCACTGGCCGGGCATGACCTCGGCGTTGATGCCGCAGATGGCGAGGCCGGCGTCCATGCAGCGGTCGAGGTGCAGCTCGACGATCTCGCGGCCGAAGACCTCCTCGGCGCCGACGCCGCAGTAGTAGCCGCCCTGCGGGGCCGGGAAGCCGCCCTCGGGGAAGCCGAGCGGGCGGGAGCCCTTGAAGAAGGTGTACTCCTGCTCGATGCCGAAGATCGAGTCCTGCGCCGCGTACTGCTCGGCGACGGTGCGCAGCAGGGCGCGGGTGTTCGACTCGTGCGGGGTGCCGTCGGTCTCGTGGACCTCGCAGAGGACGAGGATGTTGTCGCCGCCGCGGATCGGGTCCTTGGTGACCTTGACCGGCTCCAGCACTCGGTCCGAGGCGTGGCCTTCGGCCTGGTTGGTCGAGGAACCGTCGAAGCCCCAGGTGGGGATCTTGTCGGCGTTCGGCAGGACCCGAGTCTTGGAGCGGAGCTTGGCGGTCGGCTTGGTGCCGTCGATCCAGATGTACTCGGCCTTGATTGCCACGGCGGTGTCCCTCGCAAACTGAGTGGTGGGTGCCCGCGTAGCGTCGCAAGCCGCCGTTTCCCGGTTGTTCCTCTCATGTAACGCCCATGTGAACCAACCGTCCGCGTCGGCACCGTCACCGTGCGGGAGTGCCGCAGATGGCACTCCCGCACGGGATCCGGGGCGGGTTTCAGCGCCTGCGGGCGTGGGCGGCGACAGCGGCCCGGCGACGGCGGGTGGCCCAGAGGGCGCAGGCGCCGGCGGCGACCAGGGCGGCGGCTCCGGCGGCGAGCGGGGCGGTGGAGTCACTGCCGCCGGTGGCGGCGAGGTGGTCCGCCGGGGCCGGGGCGGCGGAGGCCGGACGGCGGGCGGCCTGCGTACCGGTGGCGGACGGCGGGGCGGCAGCGGCCCTGCCGGTACCGGCGGCGCCGGTGGGAGTGCCGTCCCCCACCGGCCGGGCCGCGGGCACCTCGGCGGGCGGGGCCACGGCCGGGGCGGTGGCGGGCGCCGGGGCGGAGGGCGTCGGCACCGGCTTCTCGCAGCTCACCGAGGCGACCGTGACGGTCCCGGTCACCTTGGCGACGTTGAGGCTGAGCGGGTTGACCTCCACCCGCACCTCCAGGGCCGAGGCGGCGGCCGTCGTCGAGGTGGTGGTCTTCTTGGAGAACTCGACCGAGACGCTGCCGACCAGCGGGACCTCCACCCTGGTCGGCCCGTACAGGCTGACGGTGACGGGCTTGCCGAGGAGGGTCAGCTTCGCGGGGGCCACCACGTCGGCGGTCGGCCGCCCGTCGACCGGACAGGTGGCGGTGGCGCTGAGCGCCTCCAGGCCGAGCAGGGTGGTGACGGGGAGGCCGGGGGCGTGGACGTCCGCGTTGACCAGTTGGACGGCGGCGGAGGCGCCCTTGGCGTCGACCTTGGTCACCGACTTTCCGAGGTCGGCCCTGACCAGGGTGACCGGGCCCTGCTGGTCGACGCCTTCGACGACGGCGGTGAGGACGGACCCCTCCCTCTGCGCGGGGGTCTCGACCTTGTTGAGTGCGATGTTCACCGGAACGTCCACGGTCTTGTTCAACAGGCTGACGTCCAGGTCGAGTTCGGCGGTGACGGCGCGCGCCTTGCCGGCGGAGGGCGCCGGGGAGGCCCCCGTGGAGGCCGCCGGTGCGGCCGGTGTCGCCGGTGTCGCCGGGGACGCCCCCGGTGCACCCGGTGCGGTGGCGTGGGCGACGGACGGCACGACGGATGCCGGGACTATCAGCGCCGCCACCGCGAGGGCGGCGACGGTGACGGCGGGAACGGAACGGTACGAGGACATGGCGGTACCCCCACGGGTGGTGACGAGGAGGAGCGCACCTCCGACATCACCCGCCCGCGGGGGCGGGGCCAAGGGGCTGGCGCTCCGAACGACGAGCCGTCAGTCTTCTCGAACAATCCGTCACATGAGTCACACAGAACGTCATTTCACTCGTTCGGGTGAGGTTGACGCCCAGGAACACCACGGCCCGCCGCAACGGCCTCCGGCCTCCGGCCACGACCACCGGCACGGCAGCCGGACACGGCAGTCGGGCACGGCAGGCCACGGCAGCCGGGCGACGGCGGCCCGGCTACGGCAGGCGCCAGTCCACCGGCTGCGCACCCTGCCGCGCCAGCAGTTCGTTGGCCCGGCTGAACGGGCGCGAGCCGAAGAAGCCGCCGTTCGCCGAGTAGGGGCTCGGGTGCGCGGACTCGATCGCCGGGATCTCCCCCAGCAACGGACGCAGGTTACGCGCGTCACGGCCCCAGAGAACTGCCACCAGCGGGCCGCCGCGCGACGCGAGCGCGCGGATCGCCTGCTCGGTGACCTCCTCCCACCCCTTGCCCCGGTGCGCGGCGGGTTTGCGCGGCGCGGTGGTGAGGGCGCGGTTCAGCAGCAGGACGCCCTGCTGCGTCCAGGGGGTGAGGTCCCCGTTCGAGGGCTGCGGGAGACCGAGGTCGTTCCCGTACTCCTGGAAGATGTTGATCAGACTGGCCGGGATCGGGCGGACGTCCGCCCCCACCGAGAAGCTGAGGCCGACGGCGTGGCCGGGGGTGGGGTACGGGTCCTGCCCGACGATCAGCACCCGCACATCGGCGAAGGGCTGTTGGAAGGCGCGCAGCACGTTCGGCCCGGAGGGCAGGTACGTGCGGCCGGCCGCCAGTTCGGCGCGGAGGAAGTCGCCCATGGCGGCGACCCGCCCGGCCACCGGCTCCAGCGCGGTGGCCCACCCGGGCTCGACGATCTCATTCAGTGGACGCGGTGCCATGGGCGTAACCCTATCGGCCTACAACGACAGCCCGTTCACCCGGATGATCTTCGGCCCGCCCGGCCGCCGACGGCCGCGCGCCGCCCGCGCGCCGCCCCCGTGCCGCCCCCGCGCCGTCCGCCCGGCCTCACCCCACCGGACTCCCGCGCAGCACCACCTGGCGCGGGTCGGCGAGCACCCGGACGTCCGCCCGCGGGTCCTCCGCGTACACCACGAAGTCGGCCGACGCCCCCTCCTCCAGGCCCGGACGGCCCAGCCACTCCCGCGCCGACCAGGTGGCCGCCGAGAGCGCCTCCGCCGGGCTCAGCCCGGCCTTGACCAGCTCGGCCACCTCGTCGGCGACCAGGCCGTGGGCGATCGAGCCGCCCGCGTCCGTCCCGACGAAGATCGGGATGCCCGCGTCGTGCGCGGCGCCCACGGTGTCGTAGCGGCGGGCGTGCAACCGCCGCATGTGGGCGGACCAGGCCGGGAACCTGAGGTCGCCGCCGACCGCCAGGCGCGGGAAGGTGGCGATGTTGACGAGCGTCGGGACGATCGCGACGCCGCGCTCGGCGAAGGCCGGGATCAGTTCCTCGGTCAGGCCGGTGGCGTGCTCGACGCAGTCGATGCCGGCCGCCAGCAGGTCGGGCAGCGATTCGGCGGCGAAGCAGTGCGCGGTGACCCGCGCCCCCTCCTCGTGCGCCGCCGCGATCGCCTCGGCCAGGGCGTCGCCGGGCCAGCAGGCGGCGAGGTCGCCGCGCTCCCGGTCGATCCAGTCGCCGACCAGCTTCACCCAGCCGTCCCCGCGGCGCGCCTCGGCCCGGACGTAGGCGGTGAGGTCGCCGGGCTCGATCTCGTGCGCGTAGTTGCGGATGTAGCGACGGGTGCGGGCGATGTGCCGGCCGGCCCGGATGATCCGGGGCAGGTCCTCGCGCTCGTCGATCCACCGGGTGTCGGCGGCCGAACCGGCGTCACGGATCAGCAGCGTGCCGGCGTCGCGGTCGGTGAGCGCCTGCTTCTCGCTGGTGGCGGCGTCGACGGCGCCGTGCGCGTCCAGGCCGACGTGGCAGTGCGCGTCCACCAGACCGGGCAGCACCCAGCCGTCCACCGTCCGGACGTCACCGGCCGCCACGGGGCGGTCGAAGGTCACCCGGCCGTCCACCACCCAGAGTTCGTCGCGGACGTCCTCCGGACCGACCAGCACCCGACCCCGGACGTGCAGCACCGTGCCATCGCTCATGGCCCGCACTCTACCGACGACGGCATTCCCTGTAAGGACCGCCGATGGGGCAGACTCGTTCCGGTCACCGTTCCCCCACGTGAGAGGCCCGACCCCGTGACCCCCTACCTCGACCTGCCCCCGTTCAGCGCCGCCGACTTCGCGGCCGTCGAGGACCAGGTGGCCGCGCTGCTGCACACCACCGCCGACGTGATCGTCACCCAGGGCGAGGCCCTGCTGCCGCTGGAGGCCGCGATCCGGGGCGCCGCGCACCCGGGGTCGACCGCGCTCAACATCGTCACCGGACCGTACGGGCAGACCTTCGGCGGCTGGCTGCGCGACTGCGGGGCGAACGTCGTCGACCTCGCCGTGCCGTTCGACACCGCCGTCACCGCCGGGCAGGTGGCCGAGGCGCTCGCCGCGCACCCGGAGGTCGACTTCGTCTCCCTGGTGCACGCCGAGGCCGCCACGGGCAACACCAACCCGGTCGCCGAGATCGCCGCCGTCGTGCGCGCGCACGGGGCGCTGCTGATGCTGGACGCGGTCGCCTCGGTGGCCGCCGAACCGCTGCTCACCGACGCCTGGGGCGTCGACCTGTGCGTGATCGGCGGCCAGAAGGCGATGGGCGGGCCGGCCGGGGTCTCCGCCGTCTCCGTCTCCGCGCGGGCCTGGGAGCGGATCACCGCCAACCCGGCCGCCCCGCGCCGCTCCTACCTCTCCCTCCTGGACTGGAAGGAGCGCTGGACGGACGCCGGACGGACGGTCCTGCCGCACGCGCCGGCCCAGCTGGAGATGCTCGCGCTCGGCGCCTGCCTGGACCGGATCGAGGCGGACGGGCTGCCCGCGGTGATCGCCCGCCACGGCGCGGCGTCCGCCGCCGTCCGGGCCGGCGTCCGCACCCTCGGCACCCTCGCCCCGTTCGTCCCGGACGACGCCCACGCCGCCCCGGTGGCCACCACCCTGCGCACCCCGGTCGGCCTGGACGCCGCCGCACTGGCCGCCGAGCTCCGCCGCCTCGACCCGACCCTCCCCGTCCAGGCCGGTGGCGGCGCACTCGCCGCCGGGATGCTCCGCGTCAACCACTACGGCCCGGCCGCCTCCCCCGGGACGGTCCGCGCCACCCTCACCGCCCTGGCCACCGCCACCGGCACCGACGCCACCTCCGCCCTCAAGGCGGCGGAGGCCGCCTGGGAGGCGGTCGGCCCCTCCTTCGGGTGACCGAACCCCCCGCCCGGCCGGGCCACGCCTGACCCGGCCGGGCCACGCCTCACCACCCCTCGGGAGCTTCTGTTCCCGAGGGGTTCATCGTTTCGCCACGCGGATCTCACCGGCGCCCGAGAGGCTCCTCGCAACGCAAAGTTGGCTATACAACTTCACCCGTGAGACCGCCCAGGAGGAACCCCATGCCCGAGCTTCCGCCGTACTGGCTGCGCGACAACTGCCCCTGCGCCGAATGCCGCGACCCGCGGAACGGGCAGAAGCTGTTCCAGATCACCGACCTGCCGGACGACCTCGCGATCGCCGCGCAGACCGAGCAGGGCACACAGACCGAGCAGAACGGGCAGGGCGGGCAGGGCGGGCACCTGGAGGTGCTCTGGTCGGACGGGCACCGGTCCCGCTACCCGCTGGAGTGGCTGGCCGGGGCGGCGCCCGACGGCGGGGCCGGCGGCACCGTCGACGGTGACGGGCGGACGGAGGCCGACAAGCGCCTCTGGACGGCGGCGGACTTCGCGGACGGCCTCCCGGAGGCGGAGTGGACGGCCTACCTGGCCGACCCGGCGGAGCGCGCCGCCGTCCTGGCCGCCGTACGCCGGTCCGGCTTCGCCGTGCTGCGCGGGGTGCCTGCGGTGGAACGGCAGGTGCTCGCCGTCGCCGGGACCTTCGGGTACGTGCGGGTCACCAACTACGGCGAGCTGTTCGACGTCCGGGTCGAGCCGGACCCGAACAACCTGGCCTTCACCAGCGCGGCGATCACCCCGCACACCGACAACCCGTACCGCGACCCGGTCCCCACCCTCCAGCTGCTGCACTGCCTGGAGAACTCGGCGACCGGCGGGGACTCCGGCCTGGTGGACGGGTTCAAGGCCGCCGCGGTCCTGCGCGAGGAGGCTCCGGAGGCCTTCGCGGTGCTGACCCGCACGCCCGTCCCGTTCGTCTTCCGCGACCGGGACACCGAACTGCGGGCCGACCGGCCGCTGATCGGGGTGGATCCGCTCGGCCGGATCCGCGAGGTGCGGTTCAACAACCGCTCGATCGGCACGCTGCGCGGGACCGCCCGGGAGCTGGACGCGTTCTACGACGCCTACCGCCGGTTCGCCGCGATCACCCTCCGCCCCGAGCTGCAGCTGGAGTTCCGGCTGGACCGGGGCGACTGCCTGATCTTCGACAACGTCCGCCTGATGCACGCCCGGACGGCCTTCGAGAAGGACGGCCACCGCCACCTCCAGGGCTGCTACGCCGACCTGGACTCGCTGGCCAGCACCCTCGCCGTACTGCACCGCCGGGCAGCCGCACTGGACGCGATCGCCGAGCTGTTCGCGGGCGAGGGCGCCGGCGAGTACCTGGGCGAGGCGGTGACCATGGCCGAGCACATGCTCCAGGCCGGCGCGCTGGCCGAGGCGGCCGGGGCGGCCCCGCACCTGGTCGCGGCGGCGCTGCTGCACGACGTCGGCCACTTCCAGGGGGCTCTGCACGGACGGGATCTGATGGAGGGTCAGGACAACCGGCACAGCGACACGGGTGCGGACTGGCTGGCCCGCTGGTTCGGCCCGGAGGTCACCGACCCGGTCCGCCTGCACGTGTCCGCCAAGCGCTACCTGTGCGCGGTCGAGCCGGGCTACCGGGCGCGGCTGTCCGAGGCCTCCGAGTACACGCTCCGGGTGCAGGGCGGCCCGATGTCCGAGGAGCAGGCCGCGGCCTTCGCCGCGCACCCGGGCGCCGAGGACGCGGTGGCGGTCCGCCGCTGGGACGAGCAGGCCAAGGAGGCCGACGCGGACACCCCGGGCTTCGCGCACTTCCGCCCGCTGCTGGCCGCGTTGATGCGCTGAACCTCCGGAGGGCGGACGGGAACGGGGTGGTGGGCCGACCGGCCCCCCCCCCCGCCGCGCGCGCCGGGCCCCGTGCCGCGAACGCCGGCCGCATCCCCCCGCCGGGGGGTCAGT
>NZ_JBHXKE010000175.1:0-21193 GCF_042722765.1 Kitasatospora sp. NPDC058406 | reverse complement strand
GGCCGAGGTCGTGCGTGCGGACGGCTGCCGGTCGCCCTCCGCTTCGTCGTCGCCGAGGCTCAGAGGTGCTTCACGAGCTCGGGCATCAGGTCCTGGAACGTCCGTCCGGCGGCGGGTTGGCCGATCGCCACGAGCTGCCAACCCGTCCCGGTCCGCTGCATCTTCGCCATGATCTGCGCGGTGTACGGGCCACCGCCGGTCAGCGTGTAACGGGCCAGCTCGGTGCCGGTCTGGGTGTCGACCAGCCGACAGAAGGCGTTCTCGACCTCCTGGAAGGTCTGGCCGGTGAACGAGTTGACGGTGAACAGGATCTGGTCCACCTCGGCCGGCACGGCGGTGAGGTCGACGGTGATGGTCTCGTCGTCGGTCGCGTCCCCGGCCCCGCCCGTCAGGTTGTCCCCGCTGTGCCGCACCGAGCCGTCGTCGCTGGTGAGGTGCTGGAAGAAGACCACGTCCACCGGCTTGCCGGCCGCGAAGAGCACCGCCGAGGCATCCAGGTCGATCTCCTGCCCGGCGAACAGTTTGGCGAGGAAGCCCTTGCGCTGCGCGGCCCGCCAGCCGAGACCCATCCGCACCACGCCCAGCCGCCCGCCACCGGGCTTCTCCAGGCTCAGCTTCTGACCCTTCGCCAGCGAAACGCTCATCGCGCCCTCCTCGTTCCTCACCTGCGCCCCATGAATCTACAACAGTGTAGATCTTCCCGGCGCCCCGGATTCACCCCGGGACACCTCCATACCCCACGGGCGCGCCCGGGAAGCCGCCCGCGCCCGCACCGCGCCGGGACGCAGTACGGGCACCCAGGGCCCCGGCCGCCTACCAGGTCCAGATCTGGTCGGCCCAACGGTTGTCGCAGCCGCCCACGACCGCCCCGCTGCCGGAGTCCCCGCCCCGGACGATCACGCACAGCTTGCTGTTGTAGTTCTTCAACCAGTAGCCGCCCGCCTGGAGCGAGACCGCCCACCACAGCTGGTCGTCGAAGTCCGCGCAGTCCGTCTGGACCACCGGACCGTTATTGGCGGTCCCCCGGGCCACCAGGCACTTTCCGCTGTGGAAATTCCGGATCCGGAACGCATTGGCCTTGTTGTAGACCGGGTCGAAGATCCAGAACTGGTCGTCGAAACCGAGGCAGCCGTACTGGAACGCCTGGGTGTTGTTCGCATAGCCCTGGACCACCAGACACATCCCGCTGTTCGTGTTCCGCAGCTTCGAGCCCTGCCCCGGATCGGCGAGCGCGAGGTCGGCGACCGGCACCACCGCTCCGGCGGCCCCGGCCGCGGCGGGCCCCACCGGCGCCGAGCCGGCCGCCGCGACGCCGCCGGAACCGGCGAGAACCGACACCGCCAGCGCGGCCACCGCGACGGAGGCCCCGACGAAACGGGCCGACCTGTGGATGAAACCCTGCATGTGCCATCCCCCTCGATCAGTCGGAATTCCCATCGACGGCAGACGAAGCACACGCCTGCCGGACCGAACCCTAACCGCCGGGGAATTCACCTTCAACGGTTTTGCGAAATGACGAATGCACCCGTCCGCCCCGTACACGAAACAGCAAACCGTTCGCCACTGACGCCACCTGGTCACTTCGCTCCGGATCCACCGGAACGAGCGGCCGGCGACCGGCGACCGGCCTGAGGACCGGCCCGGGGTCAGCCGACCCGCTCCGCGCGGACGAGGGCGTCGATCGCCTCCACCGGACGGCCGCCCGCACCACCGCCGGCGCCGTCGTCGGTCGCGAGCCGGTGGCCACCCTCGGCGGCCACCGCACGGCGCACCCGTTCGGCCCGAACGGTGTGCAGACCGGCACCGACCAGGTCGGTCAGCACGTCACCCGGGGTGAAGAGCACCTCCGGATCCCGGGGGCCGCCGACGCCCTCGGTCAGGTTGGTCGAGTCGTGGCCGACCACCAGCAGGGTGCCGCCGGGCGCCACCGCGGCGGCGGCGCGACGCAGCGCCGTCCGGCGCTCCTCCGCGGGCAGTTGGAGGTAGGCGACCACGACGAGGTCGTAGCCGCCGGTCGGCGCCTCGAAGGTGCGGGCGTCCCCGTGCCGCCAGGTCAGGCGGTCGGCCACCTCGTCCGGCAGGGCGGCGGTGAGCCGTTCGGCACGGCCGAGGGCCACCGTCGAGAAGTCCAGACCGGTGACCTCCCAGCCCCGGCCGGCGAGCCAGATGCTGTTGCGGCCCTCCCCCGCGGCGAGGTCCAGGGCGCGCCCGGGGGCGAGCCCGGCGAGTTCGCGGACCACCCAGCGATTGGGTTCGGTGCCCCAGACCAGCTCGCTCGCGGCATAGCGGTCGTCCCAGGCGCGGCTGTCCATGACCCGTTCTCCGTTCGACGCGGGGCTCCTCGGGAGGCCACCGTACCGGTCCGGCCGTCGTCGACGACCGTTCCGCGGGGCACCCTTGACGGCGAATATTGGTCCAGTCCAATCTGTGATGTCGTGATGCGGGATCCTGTCCGGTCCGCGTCACGAGCACCACACGCATACCCGAAAACGCGCTCCACACCCGCCCGCGCGCCCCCACAGCGCCCGGTTCGGCTCCCCGGCCCATCCCGGGCCAACCGCACCGCCGGAACCCCACTCCTCCGGAGGATCACCCATGCACGACCGGGTCATGCCCGCGCGCCCTGCCCGACGCCGGGCCGCCGCACCACGCCGACGGGCCACCGCGCTCGCCCTGGCGGCCACGCTCACCACCGGCAGCGCCGCCCTCGCCCTCACGCTCGACACCGCCTCGGCCGCGGCCGTCAACCTGCTGACCAACGCCGACTTCGAGACCGGCGGCCTGGCCGGCTGGACCTGCGCCAACGGCTCCGTCGTCACCACCCCGGTGCACGGCGGCAGTTACGCGCTCAGCGGCGCCGCATCGGCCGCCGACACCGCCCAGTGCCAGCAGACGGTCGCCGTCCGGCCCAGCACCACCTACACGTTCTCCGGCTGGGTGCAGGGCAGCTACGTCTATCTCGGCGCGACCGGGACCGGCGTCAACTCCCAGAGCTGGGCGCCCAACGCGACCGGCTGGACGCAGCTGAGCACCACCTTCACCACGGGCGCGGCCACCACCTCGGTGACGGTCTTCACGCACGGCTGGTACGGCACCGGCGCCTACCGGGCCGACGACCTCAGCCTGACCGGCCCGGCCGGACCGACCAGCAGCTCCAGCCCGACGGCCACCAGCAGCCCGACCGTCACGACCAGCCCCACGGCCTCCAACAGCCCGACGGCGTCGAACAGCCCCACCCCCTCCAACAGCCCCACCGCGTCGAACAGCCCGACGGCCACCACCAGCCCCACCCCGACGGCCACCTCGACCGGCACCGGCCCGGCCGGGGACGGCAAGGTCACCACCCCGAACGGCGTCACGGTCACCAAGGTCACCCACAACGCCGTCGTGCTCAGCTGGCAGCCGTCCACCCTCACCAGCGGCGACGGCCCCGTCTCCTACAAGGTGTACGCGGGCAACCAGCTGGTGGCCACCTCCATGGGCACCTCGGTCGCCGTCAGCTCGCTGCTGCCGACCCGCGGGTACACCTTCACCGTGCAGGGCTACTCCGGCAGTCACGCGTCCGCCCAGTCCGCCCCGGTGAACACCACCACCGCCGCCGCCCCCGCCAACAGCCCCTTCCGCTCGGCCTACTTCGACCAGTGGGGCGTGTACGAGAACGCGTACCACGCGAAGAACGTGGACACCAGCGGTGCGGCCGGCAAGCTGGACGTCATCAACTACGCGTTCGCCAACATCCACCCGACCAACCTCACCTGCTTCCAGGCGGTGAAGGCCTCGGACTCGGCCAACGAGAACAACCCGAACGCCGGCGACGGCGCGGGTGACGCCTACGCCGACTACCAGGCCGACTACAACGGCGCCACCAGCGTGGACGGCAGCGCCGACGTCTGGGAGCAGCCGCTCAAGGGCAACTTCAACCAGCTGCGCCAGCTGAAGGCCAAGTACCCGAACCTGCGGCTCAGCATCTCGATCGGCGGCTGGACGTACTCCAAGTACTTCTCCGACGCCGCCGCGAGCGACGCCTCGCGCAAGAAGTTCGTCTCCTCCTGCCTCGACATGTTCCTCAAGGGGAACCTGCCGACCAACATCGCCGGTGACCCGGCGGGCGGCGCGGCCTCGGCGGCCGGCCTGTTCGACGGCATCGACCTCGACTGGGAGTACCCGGGCTCGGCCGGCGGGCACACCGGCAACCACACCTCCCCCGCCGACAAGCAGAACTTCACCCTGCTGCTGAAGGAGTTCCGCACCCAGCTGGACGCCCTCGGCAGCGCGCAGGGCAAGCGGTTCCTGCTGACGGCCGCCCTGCCCAGCGGCCAGGACAAGATCGCGCAGCTGGAGACCGACAAGATCGGCGCGTACCTGGACTACGCCGACGTCATGACCTACGACATGCACGGTGCCTGGGACGCCAAGGGCCCGACCAACCACCAGGACCCGCTGCACGACAGCCCGGCCGACCCGACCACGCCGATCACGCCGGGCACCCGCAAGTACAACATCGACACCACGCTGGCCGCCTACACCACCGGCCTGCCGGAGTACGGCATCGCGGGCGGCTTCCCGGCGAACAAGCTGGTGCTGGGCCTCCCGTTCTACTGGCGCGGCTGGACCGGCGTGCCGGCCGGCTCGAACTTCGGCCTGTACCAGAGCGCGACCGGCCCGACGCCGGCCAAGCCGCTCAGCGCGGAGGCCGGTCTGGCCTCCTGGAAGGAGCTCAACGCCACCGCCGCCAACACCCACTGGGACCCGGTGACCGAGTCGTCCTGGGTGTACGACGGCACCAACTTCTGGACCGGTGACACCCCGCAGGCCATCCAGGCCCGTGGCGCGTACGCCAGGAGCAAGGGGCTGGCGGGCCTGTTCGCCTTCGCCCTGGAGAACGACGACGCCTCGGGCTCGCTGCTCAACGCCATGAACAGCAGCCTGCACTGACGCTTCGCCGGCTGATGCCGGAGGCCGCGCGGATCACCTCTCGACCGTGATCCGCGCGGCCCCTCCGTCTGCCGGGCCGCCCGGCCCGGTCAGCGCTCCGGCACCGGGTCGACGCCGCCACCCCGGCGGGCGGCACCCGGGCGGCAGCTCAACAGCCGGCCGACGGTCAGCCGCGCACCGCGCACCGCGCCGTGCCGGTGCAGCGCCTGGACGGCGTACGTCGAGCAGGTCGGCGTGTACGGGCAGCAGGCCGGCCGCCCGGGGCTGATCTCGGTGCGGTAGTGGCGCACGGCCCCGTACAGCACCCCGGCCGCGAAACCGCCGGGCACCGGCGCGGCCGGGTCGACCCGGCCCGCCGCGCCGCCGTGCCGTCGGCCGCGGCCTCCGGCGAGCGCGAACCGGATACCCGCGACCGTCATCACCGGGAAGAAGAGGAGCAGGCAGGGACCGTCGCAACCGCCGCTGCAGTCGAGGTTGTCCAGGCAGTCGTTGTCCTTCTTCTTCTCCCCGTGCTTGCGGAGGTAGGCCTTCCACTCCTTGCGCTGGCGGCGCCGCCTCCGGCGCTCCTCGGCGGGCAGCCACCACCAGGCGCGCCCGGGGCGCTGGGTCGTCGGGTACGGGTCGCCCTGGTGGGGCTGTCGGTAGGCCACGCGCACGGATCCTCTCGGCATGCACGCCGGGGCCGGCCCCCGACGGCCCGATCAGAGTATCGAAGGCCGGGGCCGCCGGGAGACGGGTCCGGGTGACGGGCGCGACCGGCCGGTCACTCCTTCCCGCCGCCCAGTGCCGGGAACAGGTCGGTGAACGTCTCGGTGGTGACCGAGACGCTCCGGCCGAACGGGTCGTCGAAGTCCCAGATCAGGAAGAGCAGGAAGGCGATCAGCGCACTGAACACCCCGGCGAGCAGCAACTCCCGTGCCGAGCGCCTGATCTGGAGGGCGAACACCATCCCGACCGTCACCACGGCGCCCACGATCAGGCCGAACCAGACCACGCCCGGCATGGTCGGTCCGGCGTTCTGGCCCCGCGCGTTGCGGGCGTCGTCGGCGATGCCGATCCGGTCCATGATCGGCTGGTACGCCTGGGCCTCCAGGTCGGTGGCCGGCGGACGGGTCGCGACATCACTGCGCAGCTTCGCGAGCAGCTCGGTGCCCCGGTCGGAGATCTCGCCGTTCTCGCGCATGTACGTCCACTCGACGTCGACCACGTAGGAGACGTAGGCGTCGACGTCGGCACGGACCTTGTCACGGAACTCGACCGGGTAGACCTGCGCCCGCTCGCTCACCTCGTGCAGCGCCTGCGCCTCGCGGAACACGTCGTCCTGCGCCACGCCGCGTGCCTCCCAGACACCGGCGAGTGCCAGGCCGAGCACGATGGCGTAGACCACGCCGATCATCATCGTCATGTACTCGATGACGTCCGGTGTCTCGTCGGTGTCCTCGTCCTCACCGGCGCGGCGGTGCCTCAGCAGCACCACCGCCACCACGACGGCACAGGCCGCCAGCATGGCGATGGCCAGCGCCAACCACTCGGACATGGGAACTCCTCTCTGGGTCGGGTCATTCGTCGGATCGGATCGGGCTGAATCGGATCGGACCCGGCCCGTGCCGGGGTGGGAGGCACGGGCCGGGTGCACCGGGGGCGGAACTGCGAGCCGCTGCGGGCGGCCCGGTGGTGCTCACGTCGGACCGACGCGGTGTCAGGAGCTGCCGGTACCGCCCGAGCCGCCGGAGCCGCTCGAACCGGCGGACCCGGTGGAACCGCCGGCGCCTCCGCGACCCCCCGAGCCGCCTCGGCCGGAGCCTCCGCGCGGACGCAGGGCGACCGCCGCGAGCACGGCGGGCACGGTGATCACCAGCATGGTCCGGGTCGGCGCGGCGCCGTGGTGCCGCTCCGGGGCCTGCACCGGTGGGGCCTGCGGGATCCGGACGGGCTTCACCGTCGGGGCAGGTCGCACCGGCTCGGGGGCCGGGCTCTGCGGCGCCTGGGTCTGCGGTGCCGGGGGCGGTGGTGGCGTCGGCGCGGGCGGGCGGGGCGCCGGCGGGGGCGGCACCACCGGCTGTGCGGTGGGCCGCGGGGTCGTCGGCGTCGGTACCGGGGTGGGCACCGGCCGCGGGGACGCGGGCGGCGTGGTGGGCCTCGGCGTCGGGGAGGGCGGAGCCGGGGGCGGCACCGGCGCGGGGGTCGGCGGCGGTGTCGGCACCGGGGTGGGTGTCGGGGTCGGGGTCGGAGTGGGCTTCGGGGTCGGGGTCGGGGTGGGTGTGGGAGTCGGGGTCGGGGTCGGGGTGGGTGTCGGCTTGGGCGTGGGCGTCGGGCACGGATGGCTGTGCGTCGGCTTCGGTGGCCACGGCTTGGTGGGCCAGGGTCTCGGCGGCCACGGCCTCGGGGTCGGCGAGCCCGGGTGGTGCGACGTCCCGGAGAGGTCGACGGTGACGTCCGCCTCCACGTCGACGCCGACCTGGACGTCCACTCCCCCGGGGCCGACCCCCACCGAGACGTCCGTCCCGGTGGAGACGCAGGTGGTGACGACCGGTCCGTGCGGGCGCCCTCCGCCGTGCTGTCCCGAGGTCCTGGCGGCGGCCGAACCGCTCAACAGCGCGCAGAGCGCGGCCACCCCGGCCGCCGCTCCGGCCAGCCGGATCCGCCGGGCGCGGGTGGTGCCGGCGCCGATCGGGTCACGGCTGCGGGTGACGCCGTCGCGCCGGGTACCGCCGCTCGCAGCGCCGTCTCTCGCAGCGTCGTCTCTCGGAGTGCCGTCGCTCGCGGCGGTGGGGTCCGCGGTCACGACTGCCCGTCCACCGGTATCCGTCGGGGCGGCTGGGACTGGGGCATGGGCTCCATGCACCTCTCGTGTCGTCAGGAAGGTCGGACGGCGCCGGAAGGGGGCCGACACCGGACGGCCCGCCTCGGGGGGCGGGCCGTCCGGTACCAGGTGAAACGATCATGCGGGCGGCCCGTCACGGCCGGACCGGGTCCGGTCGCGAGCCCGGGGCCCGGGTCACGGGCCGGACCGGTCGTCACGACGGGTTCGTCACGGCATGGTCGTCACGGCACGGTCGTCACGGCACGGTCGTCACGACGGGGCCGCCGCGTCGAGGCGGGCCGGGCGCGCGGCGCCACGGATCAGCGGCGGCCGTGCGCGACCTCGACGTTCTCCAGCACGCCGACCGCGTCCGGCACCAGGATCGCGGCCGAGTAGTAGGCGCTGACCAGGTACGAGATGATCGCCTTCTCGTCGATGCCCATGAACCGGACCGAGAGGCCGGGCTGGTACTCGTCCGGGAGGCCGGTCTGGTGCAGGCCGATGACGCCCTGGTTGTCCTCGCCGGTCCGGATCACCAGGATGGAGCTGGTGTTCTCCTTGGTGATCGGGATCTTGTTGCACGGCAGGATCGGCACCCCGCGCCACGCCGGCACCTGCTGCCCGCCGAGGTCGACGTGGTGCGGGTAGATCCCGCGCGAGTTCAACTCACGGCCGATCGCCGCGATGGCCCGCGGGTGGGCGAGCAGGTAGTCCGGGTCGCGGCGGCGGCTGAGCAGCTCGTCCAGGTCGTCCGGGGTGGGCGGGCCGGAGTGGGTCTGGATCCGCTGGGCGAAGTCCGCGTTGTTGAGCAGACCGAACTCCGGGTTGTTGACCAGCTCGTGCTCCTGGCGCTCGCGCAGCGCCTCGATGGTCAGCCGGAGCTGGTGCTCGATCTGGTTCATCGGCTGGTTGTAGAGGTCGGCGACCCTGGTGTGCACCTTGAGGATCGTCTGGGCGACGCTCAGCTCGTACTCGCGCGGCTTGAGCTCGTAGTCCACGAAGGCGCCGGGCAGCTCGTACTCGCCGTGGTGGCCGGCCGACATGGCGATCTCGGCCTCGCCGCGCTCGTTCTGGCGCTGGAGCGGGAGGGCGAGGAAGGCCCCGAGGTGCTCCTGCAGCGCGGGCGAGCCGTCCCGGATCGCCTCGAAGTCCCGGCGGGGCAGCGAGAGGACGGTACCGGAGGTCACCGTCCTGGCGGTGAACTCCCAGACGGCGTCGGCGTCGAGGACGGCGTGCTCGCCGAAGCGGTCACCGTCGGCGAGCACGCTGACCACCGTCTCGTCACCGTACTTGCCGGTGCCGATCTGGTTGATCTTGCCGTGCGCGATCAGGTAGATCCGGTCGGCGGGCGCTCCGCGCTCGGCGAGCACCTCACCCGGGCCGAAGTCGCGCTGCTCGCAGCGGTCGGCCAGCGCGGTGAGCACCCCGTCGTCCTCGAAGCCGCGCAGCAGGGCGAGTTCGCCCAGCTCCTGCGGGATGACCCGGACCTCGGAACCGGTCTTGATGAACTCGACCCGGCCGTCGCCGACGGTGTAGGTGAGGCGGCGGTTCACTCGGTAGGCGCCACCGGCGGCCTGCACCCAGGGCAGCACCTTGAGCAGCCAGCGGGAGGTGATCTCCTGCATCTGCGGCGCGGACTTGGTGGTGGTGGCGAGATTGCGGGCAGCGGCCGTAGTGAGGCTCGACTGCACCACCTGCTGTGTCTCCGGGCTGGTCTCCACGGGCATCGGCAGGGCTCTCCTTCATCTGGTCAGGTCACGTCGTCTGCGCAGGTCCCGCCGACGGGGCCGCCCGGTCGGCGGTGGCCGGGTGAACGGTCTCGACGGTTCATCAGATACACGTATCGGCAAGGGTGTTGGTGGCGTTCACGAAGTGGAGCGCCACTCGGTCGATCCACCGGGAACCCTAGATCACCAAGGCTCGACCGACCCCGTATGGCGGTGGAGTGCCCCCCGATAGGGTGAATCTCTCCGAGCGGAGGGTTTGAATCCGTCAGCCGGGCCCCACAACGCCGACACGTTTCTGCGCATGCGAATCGTCCAGACGTAGGAACGATTCACCTCACCCGAACGGAGCACCGTGAACGCCCGCACCCCGGCCGGCGGGGTGCGGGCGACTGGAACACGTGTTCGCCTGTCGAACAGAGTCGGCCGCCAAGGGCCGATCAGACCAGCGCGGGCTCCCCCGCGAGCTGCGAATCCCCCGCGAACCAGGGCCTCCGCTCGAACGACGCCGGCCTCAACTGATCGAACCAGGTGGCCCGTTCGTCGTACCGGGCGAAGAACGGCAGGCCCACCCGCTCCGGCTCGCGGGCCTGCAGGAACCGGCAGACGAAGACCCGCTCACCCGCGACCTCCGCGACGCCGTCCAGGCAGACCTTCCCCGGCCCGGCCGACATCACCGGCCCGCGCGCCGTCCGCTCCAGCCCCGACACCTGGCGGACCGCGTCCCGGTAGATCTCCACCGCCCGCGCCAGCGGCACCTCGAAGTAGGAGCTCGCCCCGGTGTCCCGCTCCACGAACAGGTAGTACGGCGCGATGCCGAGCCGCACCATGTCCCGCCACATCGCGGCCCAGACGTCCGAGGAGTCGTTGACGTGCCGGATCAGCGGCGCCTGGGCCCGGATCACCGCCCCCGTGGACCTGATCCGCGCCACGGCCGCCCGGACCGCCTCGCCGGCCAGCTCGCGCGGGTGGCTGACGTGGGCCATCACCGCCACCTGCCGCCCGGCGGCGACCGCACGTTCGAACAGGCGGAGCAGGTCGTCGGCGTCCGGGTCGGTGGTGAACCGGTGCGGCCACCAGGCCAGCGCCTTGGTGCCCAGCCGGATCGTCCGCAGGTGCTCGGTCCCGGGACCGAGCAGCGGCTCGACGTAGCCGGCCAGCCGCGCGGTGGACATGATCAGCGGATCACCGCCGGTGATCAGCACGTCGGCGACCTCCTGGTGGGCCCGCAGGTAGTCCAGCGCGGTCGCCGGACCGGGCAGGCTCTGCCGCAGGTCCGGCTCACCGACGAACTGGGCCCAGCGGAAGCAGTAGCCGCAGTAGGCGTGGCAACTCTGGCCCTGGGCGGGGAACAGCAGCACCGTCTCCCGGTACTTGTGCTGGAGGCCGGGCACGGGGCGGCCGTCCAGCTCGGGGATGTTCTCCTCCAGCTGACCGCCCGGGTGCGGGTTGAGCGCGCGCCGGGCGGCCGCCACCGCCTCGGCGAGCCGCTCGCGCGGGGCGCCGGCGGAGATCAGCGCGGAGATCCGGTCGAAGAGCTCCGCCGGGAGCATGTCCCGGTGCGGGAAGGTCAGGCGGTACATCGGGTCGTCGGGGACGCGCCGCCAGTCGATCAGCTCCTCCAGGACGTGGTTGTTCACCTTGAACGGCAGCACCGCCGCGACCACCGCGATCTCGTGCCGCAACCGCTCGTCCGCCCCGGCGAGCTGCGGCAGCCCGGCGAGCCGGTGGCCGGGTACCGCGCGCAGTTTGGGGCGCCGGCCGGCCCCGGCCGCCGTCCCCGTGCTGCCGGCACCTGCGGTGGTGCGCGCGCCGTCGCCGGCGTCGGTGATGGTGATGTCGGCGCCGGTGGTGGTGCCGGCGGCGTCGGCAGGCCCGCCGTTCACACGCTGGTCTCGTACGGTTCGCACCCGTGTCACCCTTCTCCCGGCCGCTCCACGCGGCCCTGCGGGCAGCCTAACCTTCGTGCGGTGACCATCCGTCAGAGGGCCTGGGAGCAGCGGCCGTACGGGTCCGGGGCGGGCGGCGGCCGGGCGCTTCCCCGGTCCACGGGGCGGGCGGACACCCGGTCCGGGCAGCGGGCCGGGCACCCGGCCCTCGACGGCCCGCCCCCCGCTACGGCTCGCCGCGGTCCCGGTGGTCCCGCTCGCGCCGTCGTGCCACGTACCAGAAGGTGCCCACCAGGGCGGAGAGCCCGATCACCACGAAGGCGAGCGCGGGCCACCGGCTCTCGAACAGCCGGACGTCGGCGAGCAGCAGCACGACGACCGCTCCCAGCGGGACGGCCAGCGAGGCCACGGCCCGGGCGGCCGCCACCACCATCCCGGGGTCGGTGCGGGTCCGGCGGGGCCCGGACCAGCCCGCCGGAGCGCCGCCGAAGTGGAAACCCACCGCACGCGTGGCGATCCGGTCGGTGGCCCGGTTGTAGGAGGCCCCCATGTACGGCAGCCAGACCAGCGGGGCGACCGTACCGAGGAGGAAGACCACGGCCAGCAGCGCCCACCCGCCGGCGGAACGCCAACGGGACGGCGGCGGGTCCTCGCCCTCGCTCGTCAGCCCGAGCAGGCGGGCCATCCGCCGGATCAGGGAGGCGAATCCGCGGATGCGCCGGGTCCGGCGGTCCCGACCGGCGGGCGCACCGCCGGGCACCGGATTGGGGCCGGACGCCAGCGCGCGCTCGGCGGCGGCGAGGTCGGGGTACGCCCCCTGGAGGACGAGGATCTCGGCGGCCCGGGCCGGTGCCACCGGGTCCTTCCCGGCGAGGGCGGCGAGCTCCAGGAGGAGTTGCCCCTGGGCCAGCAGCGCGCTGCAGAAGGCGAACGGCACCAGCCAGAGGAACGGCCCGCCGACGAACGCTCCCTCGGACTGGCTGACCCGCCGGGCGTGCGTGACGGCCCGGACGGCCAGCTCGCCCGTGGTCTCGTCGGGACGGGACGCGCGGAGCGCGGCGGTCCGCCGGGCGGCCCGGGGGCCGCGGTGACGGACGGCGAAGACCGCGAGCAGCTCCGGCAGACGGCCCGGGTGCGCGCGCACCGCGCGCAGCAGCTCGACGGCGGGGGCGGCGGTGTCGGTGCCGGCCGCGACGTCGGCGCTGCGTGCGGTGCCGACGGCGTCGGTGCTGTCGGCATCGGTGTTGTCGGCATCGGTGTTGTCGGCAGGAGCGGCCGCGCGGTGCGGCGCGGACTCCGTTCCCGGCTCCGCGTCCTCCGGGGTCCGCTCTCGCTCTGGGACCACGTTCGTCTCACCGCCCCGCCGTACCGCCCGACCGACCCCCGGCAGGGCGCCCGGTCCCTCGTTCCGGGCCTCACCCCAGCCTAGGACGAGTCCGCCGGTTCCCGCCGTTCGTCCGCCCGGCGGTCGCCCGGCGGTCGCCCGGCCGTCCCGGGCGGAAGGCCGTGCGGGGCCGGTACCGATCAGGTCGGGGGCTCCGCGCCCGACCCCGTCAAACGGTCTCGAACCCGTGCCGGACCAGGTCGAAGCGGCCCGCCGCGAGGTCCTCGTCGGTGATCCAGAACGAGACGTCGGCGCACGCGCCCCGTGCCGTGTCCAGCGCGCCGCTCCCGATCTGGAGCAGCGGCCGGTGGCCCTCGGGGCGTCCGGTGTCGGTGTCGCACCAGCCGAGCACCCGCACGGCCGGCCGGGGCAGCTGGTCCGCGAGGTCGAGGGCGAGGTCGAGCGCGACCAGGAAGTCGTCGGGGAACAGGTTCTCCAGCTCGCGGTCCTGGTAGGACGGCGCGGAGAGCGCCCACGACGCCCGGACCGGGACGGCCGGGACGGCGGGTGTGCCGTGCTCGCTCGGCGGTGCCGCTCGGGGCGGCGCCCCGGCGGGCACGTGCAGGACCCGGCAGCCGCGGCCGCTGAAGTCCGCGAGCCACTCGTCGTGGAAGAAGAGCAGCAGACCGTCGGCGGGAAGCGGCCAGCGGTCGCCGGGCCCGGTCGCCCGGAACGCCGCGGCCAGTCGGGCGCAGTCCAGCTGGGCCAGGAAGCGCATCGGACGGCCGGAGAACGCGGGCCAGGCCGTCCCGGCCGGCAGCGCGGGCAGCCCTCCGAGCCGGCCCTCGCCCCTCTCACCACCACCCGGCTCGCCGTCGCCGGTGACCGGCCCGAGGACCAGCGAGGAACGGAACAGCCGGTGCACCAGCGGTGCAAGCCGGTCACCGGCCCGTGCGCGGATCGCCGCCGCGACGGCCTCGGGGATCGGCGGCGCGCCCCCGCCCGGGGCGGTCGTCGACATGTCAGTGGTCACCGGTTCGGCCATGCGCCGAGCCTGCCATCCGGGTCCGACAATCCGCGGGGCGCACGGGCCGCACACGCGGCGGCCCGCCGACCCGGTGGGCCACCGGCGCCCCGGGGGAAACGCCGGAGTCCCGCCAGGTGCCGGTACGGGGGCGATCGGCACCTGACGGGGGTTCCGGGCGGCCCCGGCCGGGCGCTGCGGCCCGGAGCGGGGGCGGGGCGGGGTCGGGATCAGGAGCAGGTGACCTCGTTGCCGGGGACGTTGAAGATGCCGGAGTCGGAGGCGGTGCCCGAGGCGTACTCGTAGTAGAGGTACGTGTAGAAGTCGATGCGCGCACCGTTGCCGCAGGCCGAGTCGGCGGCGATGTCGTAGGTCAGCGTGACGGTGGTGGTGGCACCCGCCGCGACCGGCACGGAGTGGTGGACCAGACCGCTGGTGGCGCCGGTGTCACAGCTGCTCACGTTGCCGCCGCAGGACGCGAAGGCGTACTTCAGGCCGGTGGCCTGGGTCGTGCCGTAGGTCGGCTGGATGGACTCGTAGAGGAACTGCACGGGGGTGTCGTGCGGGTTGGTCAGGGTCAGGGTGAGGGTGACCGAGGAGCCCGGGGTCGCCGTCGCCTTGTCGGAGGACACGGAGAGCAGGGGGGTGTCGGCATGGGCGGGGGCGGCCGAGAGGAGCAGGCCGATCAGGAGGGCGAGGATCGCGGGCAGGCCGAGGCGGCTCAGGAATGATGTGCGCATGACCATGGAGCGTAGGCGGGCTGCCCCGCCCCGGTGTTCTCCTCCGCACCGGTCCGTACCGGCATATGACAGCGGAGCGGACGCCCGGAACCACTACCTTCCGGTTCCGGCCCCGCCGGAAGGCCGGACACCCTACCCTCTGCTCCCGGCCCCGCGCCGGACGGCCGCTCAGAGCGGCTCCGGCAGGATGTCGCAGAGCGCGTCGAGTGCGGCCGGGTAGGCGTGGTCGGGCGGGGTGGAGTAGCCGACGACCAGTCCGTCGGAGGCCGGCATCGCCTCGGGCGTGACCAGCGGGTGCCGGTAGTCCGCGAGGCCGTCCAGGGCCAGCCCCCGGTAGGCGGCCGCCTTGAGGACCGACCGCTCCGTTCCGGGTGCGAGCCGGAGCACCGCGTGCAGGCCGGCCGCGATGCCGGAGACCTCGATGTGCGGGGCACGCGAGGCCAGCGCGGCGACCAGCGCGTCCCGGCGGCCGCAGTAGCGCCGGCGCATCCGCCGGACGTGCCGGTCGTAGCCGCCCGAGCCGATGAACTCCGCGAGCGTGAGCTGTTCCAGCGCACTCGCCCAGGCCTCGCGCTCCCCCTTGGCCGCGAGCACCCGGTCGACCAGGTGGTCGGGCAGCACCATCCAGCCGATGCGCAGCGCGGGGCTGAGGCTCTTGCTGACGGTGCCGAGGTAGACCACCCGCTCGGGATCGAGGCCCTGCACCGCACCGACCGGCTGGCGGTCGTAGCGGAACTCGCCGTCGTAGTCGTCCTCCAGGATCAGTCCGCCGCGTCCGCGCGCCCAGTCCACCACCGCCGAACGCCGCCCGGCATGCAGCGGACCGCCGGTCGGGAACTGGTGGGCCGGGGTGAGCAGGACCGTCCGGACGTCCGGGTGGCGCGCCAACTCGCCGACACGGGCGCCGCGTTCGTCCAGCGAGAGGGGCACCGTGGTCGCCCCGGCGGTGGCGAGCAGCCCTCGGTGGAAGGCCAGCCCGTACGCCTCGACCGCGAGCGGTCCGGTGGTCCGGGCGGGCAGCACGGCCCGCGGACCGTCGAAGAGCAGTCGCAGCCCGTGGGCGAAGCCGGAGCAGACCACGATCCGCTCCGGATCGGTCCGTACGCCGCGCACCCGGGCCAGGTAGTCGGCGAGGACGTCGCGCAGCTCGCGGCGGCCCTGCGGATCGCCCGGTCCGAACGCCTCGTTGGGCGCGGCGGTGAGCGCGCGCCGCCCGGCGGCGAGCCACGCGGTGCGGGGGAAGGAGGCGGTGTCGGGCCGGCCCTGCCGCAGGTCGTGGGCGGGCTGCGGCGGCCGGGACGGCCGGCGGGCGCGGGTCGGGGCGACGGGCTCGGCCCGGTCGGCGACGGCGGTGCCCGAACCCTGCCGGGCGGTGAGCCAGCCCTCGGCGACGAGCTCGGCGTAGGCGTCGGCGGCGGTGTTGCGGGCTATGCCGAGGTCCGCGGCGAGGGCGCGGTAGGGCGGCAGACGGGTGCCGGGGGCGAGCCGGCCGCTGCGGATCGCCTCACGCAGGGCGCCCATCAGGGCGGCGCGGCGGCTGCCGGTGACGGGGAGGTCGAGATGCAGGTCGGCACCGGACGGACCGTCGCCGGCGCGGGCCGCGCCGGCGGCCCCCTCGTCCGGTCGGTCGGCGGTCTCCCGGGGCGTGCGTCCGGCAGGACGGCGGCGGGGTGTCCGGGGCGGCTCGACCGAGATGTCCGTCATGGTCAGGCAGCCTATCGCCGGACCGGGCCCGCCCCCGGGGCCGGGCCCGGCGCCCCGCCGCCGCCCCCGGAGCGCGGCGGGGCTGCCGGGGGCAGGGGCCGGAGTTCACGGGGCACCCGGCGGGAAAGGGGAGGATAGCCGGGGCCGCAGGTGTGGCCACCTGCGAGGAAAGGGGCGGGGACGGTCGTGGGCACTGGGGTGGGAGCGGTCGGGTCGACCGCGGGGACGATGGTCGGGCGGGGCCGCGAACAAGCGCTGCTGGCCGCGTTCGTGACGGAGCCGGGGCCCGGGGCCCTGCTCCTGCGGGGCGAGACGGGAGTGGGGAAGAGCGCGCTGCTCGACCACGCCGCCGCGCACGCGGCGGACGCCGGGCACCTGGTGCTCCGGGCCGCCGGGGCCGAGGCGGAGAGCGAGCTGCCCTTCGCGGGACTGCACCAGTTCCTGCACCCCCTGCTTCCACGGGCCGCCGGTCTGGAAGCCGGCCACCGGGCGGTGTTCGACGTCGTCCTCGGGCGCGGCGACGGGGCGCCGCCGTCGGTGATGTCGCTGGGGATCGCCGTCCTCGACCTGCTGTCCCTGGCCGGTTCCGAGCGGCCGGTACTGCTGGTCCTGGACGACGGCCAGTGGGTCGACGCCGCCAGCACCGACGTGCTCGGCTTCGTGGCGCGCCGGCTCACCGCAGGTCCGGTACGCCTGCTGGTCGGCGTGCGGTCCGAGGTCGCCTCCGGGTTCGACGCGGCGGCGCTGGCGGAGCTCCCGGTGGCCGCGCTGCCGGACGGCGACGCGGAACGGCTCCTCGACCGGCGCCACCCGGGTCTCGACCCGGGGGTGCGGCGGCTGGTCCTGGACCAGGCCTGCGGCAATCCGCTCGCGCTGCTGGAACTCCCGCCGTACGTGGGAGCGGCCCACCGGAGCGGGGGCGGTCCGGGCGGCGGGGGTTCCGCCGCCGGCGGACCGGCGACCGGCCCGCACCCGGCCGGACTTCCGCGCCGCCTCCAGCACGTGTTCGGCACCCGGATCGAGCGGCTGGACGACGCGGTGCGGGAGGAACTCCTGCGCGCGGCACTCGACGGTGCGGGGACGAGGAGCGGCGGCCGCGCCGCGCGGTACCGGATGCGGGACGTCGACGAGGCAGCGGCCTGCGGACTGCTCGACGTCGATCCGGTCAGTGGCGACTTCGTGTTCCGGCATCCCCTGGTGCGCTCGACCGTGGTCCAGCTGGCCACGCCCGGCCGGCGGCGCGCGGCCCACAGGGAGCTGGCCCGGGTCCACGGCGACGACGTCGAGCGGCGGGCCACCCACCTGGCGGCGGCGGCCCAGGGGCCCGACGAGCAGGTGGCCGCCGCGCTGGAGACGGCCGCCGAGTCGGCCACCCGGCGCGGGGGCGCGCTCGCGGCGGTCGCCTGGCTGACCCGCGCCGCCGAGCTCAGCGAGGACCGGGACGGGCGGGCGCGACGCCTGGGCGACGCGGCGTTCGTCGCCGGGCACTCCGCGCTCCTCGACCAGGCGCGCAGGCTCACCGACGGGGCGGCCTCGTCCGACGGAGCGGCTTCGGCCGCGGCCACGGTGACGTCCGCGTACACGGCCCTCTACGAGGACGGGGACGTGCGCTCGGCGCGACTGCAGGTCGTCGCGGCGATCGGGCGGATCCGGGCGGCCGGCCGGGGGTGGGCGGAACCCGCGTCCGCCACGGAGACCCCGGGCGGGCGGCCGGCCGGGCACCCTCCGGAGCCGGGGCAGCCGGCCGAGGTGCTCACCCGGCTGGTGAACCTCCTGCTCGCCGTCAACCAGTACGCCGCCGATCCCGCGGCCTGGGAGGCCGCGCACCGGCTCCTGACCTCCATGGGCCCACTGGTGGCACCCGTCTCGCTGATCTACCGGGACGCCTGGAGCGACGTGGTCCGCCACGGGGCCGGCGTGCACGAGCGGGTCGAGCGCGCCTTCGCCGACCTCCCCCGGCTGGAACCGTGGGACGTCACGCGGCTGGCCGTCGCCGCGTACCACGTCGACACGCTGCACCACTACGGCCCGCTGCTGCGCCGCACCGTGGACCGGGAGGTGGAGACCGGCGCCGTCGCCAACGGCATGACCATGCTGCACCTCGTCATGCTGGACCAGCTGGCCGCCGGGGCGTGGGACGAGGCCGAGCGGACCGGGCACCGCGTACTGGAGCTGACCACGGCCCACGGATTCGCGCTGTTCGCCCACCACGGCCGGGCCTACCTCGCGCTCCTGGCAGCCCTGCGCGGACAGTCCCGACGGGCCGCGGAACTGCAGGCGGCCGTCGGGCACTGGGCCCGGCCCCGGGGCGTGGGCTTCCTCCTCCAGATCGCCGACGCGGTGGGAGCGGCGGCGGCGCTGAGCGACGGGGACTACGAGAGCGCCTACCGGTACGCCGCGGGCATCACCGCTCCCGGCACCTTCGCTCCCTGCGCCCACCAGGCCTCCCGCACCCTGCTGGACCTGGTCGAGGCCGCACTGCACACCGGCCGCGCCGAGCAGGCGCGGCGGCACGCGCTCGCCGCGCGGGACACCGGGCTGCCGGCGGTCTCCCCCCGGCTGGCCCTCGTCACCCACGGGGTGCTGTCGATGACGGCCCCCGACGACGCCGAGGCCGAGCGGGAGTTCGCCCTCGCCGACGCCCACCCGGCCGGCGCGCACTTCCCGTTCGAACTCGCGCGCATCCGCCTCGCCCACGGTGTCCGGCTGCGCCGCACCGGTGGCCCCCGGGCGGCGCGGCACCCGCTGACGCTCGCCGCCGAGTCCTTCGAGCGGCTCGGCGCCGCCGGCTGGGCCGGACGGGCCCGGGCCGAACTCCGCGCCTCGGGCGTGCCCGCGCCCGAACCCGGCCCGGGCCCGGGCGCCGCGCGCCTGGCCACGCTGACCTGGCAGGAGCGCCGGATCGGGGAGCTGGCGGCGGGCGGACTGACGAACAAGGAGATCGGCGCCGTGGTCCGGCTGTCCCCGCGCACCGTCGGTTCCCACCTGTACCGGCTGTTCCCCAAGCTCGGCATCACCTCCCGAGCGGCGCTGCGGGACGCGCTGGCGGAGGGAACGGGACGGGACGGGCCGTGAGGGGCGGCAGCGGGCTCCTCCCCGCCGGCCTCCCGGGCACGGCGGACCTCCCGGGCGCGGGACGGCCGCGCCCGGGAGGTCCGTACGACCCCGCCGACGCCTAGTCGATGCGGACGGAGTTGACGATGTACGAGCGCACGTCGTTGCGGGTGCGCTCGGCGAGCGTCGAGTCGGTGGAGTAGGCGCTGACGGTCAGCCAGACGTTCCGGCCCTGCGGGACGCAGACGACGGTGGCGATCACGTTGCCGTTGCCGCCGATCACCTGGTAGTCGCCGTCCCCGGCGAGGTCCCAGACCTGGAAGCCCTGGCGTTCGAGGGCGGTCTGGGCCAGACCGAGACAGCTGCCGAGGTTGTCGTTCTTGGTGAAGGTGCCCCAGTGCGCGTACATGCGGGTCTCCCGTTCGTGCCGTGGCCGGGTGGCCGCGGGCCCCTGCCGCGGCCGTCCGTCGAGCATCGGGCGGCCGATGTCCCGGAAACACGGGGCGGGTGTCCCGGTCGTGCCCCGTCCCGGTGCCCGGGACCGGAGCAGGACCGCGGTGTCGGACGGACAGGTGGCGCGAGAGCGGGCAGGTGGCGCGAGAGCGGGCAAGGCAGGTGGGCCGGCCGGGCTCGGCGGCTGCTGCATCGGGGTGGGGTTCCGACTGCGCTCGGGTGATCGCACGGTCGGATCATGTGGTCATCGGCGTGTCGGCTGGCTATTCCTTCCCCATGACCAACACCAGGAAGTACCTGCTCGCCGCGGGCCTGAGCGCCGCGCTGGCCGTCATCTCCGCCGGCCCCGCCCTCGCCGGCGGCTGCGACGACTCCGCGCACAGCGCCCCCGCCCAAGCCGCGCCGCCCTCCTCGGCCTTCCTCGGCGGGGGCGGCGGGGGCGGGGGAACCACCTGTATCAACACCGGCGGCGCCTACGCCAGCGGCGTCGTGGCGGGCTCCCCCGGCGTGCTCTCCGGAAACCAGATCCAGATCCCGATCAGCATCCCGATCAACATCTGCGGCAACGGCGTCTCCGTGCTCTGACCCCCCTCGCACCGCACAGGGCCGCGGCCCCGGCATCCGCCCGGGACCGCGGCCCTCGTCGCCCCCTCGTCCGCGCGCCCTTCCCCTACGGCACCACCGTGACCGGCCAGCGCCCCGCCTTCACCAGCCGCACCGCGACCGAGCCGATCACCCGGTGACCGGCCTGCTCGGAGGCCCCGACCACCACCGCGTCCGCCCGCAGCTCGTCCGCCAACCGCGCCAGACCCGTGAACGGGTCGCCCCGGACGGTCAGGAAGCGCCAGTCCAGCCTCCAGACGTCGCGCAGCCGGTGCTCGGCCTCGCGCAGGGCGTCGAGCAGCTCGTCGGCGATCTCCCGGGTGGTCTCCTCCACCGCCGCGCCCGCGAGCGCGGTGGCCGCACCGAGCACCGGCTGGATGTACGCGACCGCCAGGGTGGCGTGCTGCCGCCGGGCCAGACCGGCCGCGTAGGCGGTGGCCCGCCAGGCGGAGTCCGATCCGTCCAGCCCGGCCAGGACCATCCTGGGGCCGTCCGTCCCCAGCTCGAACCCGGTGGGCGCGACCGCCGGCCCCGGTTCCCCGGCCCCCTGCCCCACCTCGTCGAAGGCCTCCGCGTCCCACCGCTCATCGCTCTCGTTGCTCATGGCCCGAGGCTATGCCGAGCACTCCCGGTGCCTGCACGGGGCACGGCGGGTGAGGGCTGTGGTGCGGGCCACCCGGAGGCGGGTGACCCGCCACCCTTTCCACCACCCCCGGCAGAGACACCGTCACCCACCGTCGACCATGTGCGCGGCCTCACAGCCCCACCCCTGTGGCCCGGACCACTTCCCACCCCCCAACGATCTTGAAAATAGGGACATTCACCTTCAAAACACCCCATTTCCTTGATCCTTACGACCGGTAACCACCCCCTGACATGCCTAAACCTCAGAATCCTTGAAACCCCCACCACCACCCCCGTAACTTCGAACCCGTTGCAC
>NZ_JBHXKE010000174.1:0-21231 GCF_042722765.1 Kitasatospora sp. NPDC058406 | reverse complement strand
GCAGCTCTTCGACGAACAGCATGCATTCACCTCCTCTCTCTCAGCGGCTCTTGCCGAGGCGGCTTGACTTGTTAAGCACGCGAGATGTCTTCCGGAAGGGGTGGGGCCGCCCGGCCGGCGCCCCCGACCCTCTGAAGGGCGGGGCGTCAGGCGGGCCGGGCGGCGAGGTAGCGGTGGATGCCGTGGCGGATGAACGGCGGGACGGTCAGGACGGGCAGGTGCTCGGGGGCGAAGAACTGGAGCTTGACGCCCTCCGCGAGGGGCAGCGCCTGTTCGTCGCCGTCCCAGGAGGCGGCGAAGAAGGTGATGATCTGGCCGGAGCCGACGGTGTCCTTCGTCTCGAAGAGCTCTTCCAGGTCGTCGACGGCCAGGCCCGCCTCTTCGTCGAGTTCGCGGACGATCGCGATGGCCTGGTCCTCGCCGGGGTCGCAGCCGCCGCCCAGCAGGCTCCAGTGGCCGGGCCAGGCGATGCCGGTGATGTCGTCGCGCAGGTGCAGGAGGAGTTCGCCGCGCCCGTTGGTGATGATCGCGACCGCTCCGCGCGGTTCGGCGGCGGACGGCTCGTCGGGGAGAGTCTGGGAGTCCATCCCCTCACCGTAGTGAGCCGACGGGCCGTCATGCCGCTGTCTCCACCGGCTGGTCGTTGAACCAGGCGGCCGCCATCAGCGACTGCATCCGAGTGCGGTCGAACCGCCCGCCGGGCCTCAGGCCGCCGGCCAGCAGCGGTCGCAGCGAGCGCGGCGCCTGGTTCAGGGCGGCACTGATCTGGGCGGTCGCCCAGGGCTCCAGTGGGCCGGTCAGCCAGCTCGGGACCGGGGAGGCGAAACCGAGCTTGTCCCGGCTGCCCCAGACCTCCGGCGGAAGCCCGAGCGCCTTCGCGGCGTCCCGCAGGATCCGCTTGCCGGCCGCCGGGTCACCAATCTTGTGCTCGACCGGCAGCCGGTAGCAGAATTCGACCAGGTCCCGGGCCAGGAAGGGCGAGCGCCGCTCCAGCGCGAACGCCGACGCCAGCTTGTCGCTCGTCATCACCAGCGGGCGCCAGGCGGTGGCCAGGTCCGCCAGCGTTAGCCCGCGCGCCAAGTCCCCGCCAGCCCGCCGGAGCGCGTCGGCAACGACCTCGCGCATGCGCCCGTCCGGGTCCGAGCCCCGCAGGATCAGCTTCACGATCGCCTCGGCCGGATCCAGCGGGCCGCCCGCCGCGTTCAGGAGCTTGGAGGCCAGCGGCCGGTAGGCCTCCAGCCCGGCGTCCAGCACCGCCTGTGGACCGAACAGGACGAGCGCGTGGCGGACGTAGCCCATCAGGAACTCGTCCGGACCCAGCCCCCCGACCACGACCCGGAGCCCTCGCTCGGCGATCGCCCGGTAGGCCATGTGCTCGGAGAAGGTGGCTGCGTTGCCCATCGGGTAGTCCAGCGCGTGCATGATCTCCGGCAGGCAGCGGGCGAAGTCGGCGGCGGTCGGCTCGATGACGACCAGCTCGGCGCCGATGTCCCGCGCGACGACGGCCGCCGTCGCGGACTCGTCCAGCCGGTCCTGGCCCTGGTAGCGGACCGTGACGCAGACCTGCGGCCGCATCAGGTAGGCCAGCACCGAGGAGTCCAACCCGCCCGAGAGCAGGAGTGCGAAGTCCGAGCCGGGGGCTCGCAGGGGGACGCTATCGGCCAACAGGGTCGAGAACCGGGCGAGTGCCGTGCGGTAGTCGCCCTTCCAGGGCTCCAGGCCCTCCAACTGCCACCAGGTCCGCTGGACGAGCGATCCGGTGGCGATCTCGAAGGCCAGCAGGCCGGCCGGCGGCAGGAGCTGGATACCTTGGAACGGGGTGTCGACGCCGGTCGGCGTCTCGATGGACAGCATCTCCGGTCGGACGACCAGGGGTGCGGTGCCGTAGCCGGTCAGGGTGGTGACCTCGGAGGCGAACGCGAGGCGGCCACCGTCCAAGCGCCAGTAGAGGGGCTTCTCGCCGAGCCGGTCCCGGGCGAGGAAGAGCCGGCCCTCACGGGGGTCGTAGGCGGCGACCGCGAACATGCCGTCCAGGCCGGCCAGGCAGCCGGGGCCGAGCTTGACCCAGGCCCGCAGGACCAGGTGGGCGTCCGTCTCGCCCGCCTCCAGCTGGATGCCCCAACCGGCTGCCGCCTGACGGTAGTTGTAGATCTCGCCGTTGAAGGTGAGGACGACACCGCTGGCCGGGTCCTGGTAGGGGCCGGGCTGGGCGGTGGTGTCGACGATCAGCAGGGTGTTCATGGACAGCACCGCCCGGCCGTCGGCCGAGGTGAGGTGGCGGGTGCCGTCGGGGCCGCGGTGGTGCTGAGCGAGCCCCATCGCGGCGACGGTCGTGTGGTGGCGGACGGCGTCAGCGCCGGCCAGTCCTGCGAGTCCGCACATCTGGTTGTCACCCCCGAGCGTGAATCGGTGGAGGCCCCCGCCGGAGGGTCTGTGGCCCGGTCCGGCGGACGCCCGGGGCATCAGACAACCGCGTCCGGTCAGGCCGGGGCAGGGCTCGCAGGGGGGCTCACAACTCGCGAAAGCGGTTCACTGCGTGCAGCGAAGGCAATACCCTCGGTGATCCGGCGTCAGGTGCCGGGTGTACGAATTCTCGTGCCCGGTCGAGTACGACTCCCCGTGCCCAGTCGGGGACCGATTGAGGGGGACGCTGTGGCGTCGACCACGCGCCGGGCCAAGCCGCCGAACGGCGCTCTGGCCCGGATGATCGACAAGTGCGAGGGCGCCAGCAACAAGTCGCTGGCCCTCCGCGTGAACCAGCTCGCCCGCGAAGCCGGGCTGACCACGACATATACGCATACCTCGGTCGCGAACTGGTGCCGCCGCGGCATGGTCCCCGAGTGGCCGGTGCCCAAGCTCCTGGCCCAGGCCATCAGCGAACGCCTCGGCCGGCCTGTGCAGTTGGCGGAGATCGGTATGGCGGATGCGGAGACACCGGACTCCGCGGTGGGGTTGGATTTCCCGCGAGACCCCGCCGACGCCGTGCGCGTCGCCACTTCGTTCTGGAGCACTGTGGACCGCCGCGACTTCCTCACCGGAACGGGCTTCGCCGTCTCCGCGTTCACCACCCCGGTCACCCGCTGGCTGGTCACGCCCGCCGATGACGCTGCCGCCCACCGAGGCCGCGGCAGGGTCGGTGCCGCGGACCTCGCCGAGCTGCGGGAGGCTGCCGATGACGCTCGGCGGTGGGACTCGAAGTATGGCGGCGGGAACTGGAAGGCCAACTCCGTCACGGCCTGCCTGCAGGAACGCGCGGTGCCGCTGCTGAACGGTTCGTTCAGCGACGGGGTGGGTCGCGAGCTGTTCTCGGTGACCGCCGAGTTGTCCCGTCTGGCCGGCTGGACCGCCTTCGACGTCGGCCAGCACGACGCCGCCCAACGGCACTTCATCCAGGCCCTCCGTCTCGCGCGGGCCGGCGGTGACATCGAGCTCGGCTGCTATGTGCTGACGACCATGGCGATGCAGACCTTGCTGCGGGGTTTCGCCAGCGAGGCCATCGACATGACTCAGGGCGCCTTCCAGCGTGCCAAGGGCCAGGCCGCCCCCAGGGTGCTGGCCTTCACCAAGCTCATCGAGGCCCGGGCCCATGCCCGGGACAGCAACGCCAAGGCGGCTTCCGCCGCGCTGACCGCCTCCGAGACGCTTCTCGACCAGGCCCGCGGCGGCGCCGACGAACCGGCTTGGATCGACTTCTATCACCACGCCCGGCTCTCGGCGGACGCCGCCGAGGTCTTCCGCGACCTGGGGAGGCCGAAGGAGGCTCTTGTCTGGAACGCGCAGGCCGCAGCCATGCAGCCGGGCGTGTTCACCCGCTCAGTGGGGATGCGTCTGGCCATCGTGGGGGCCGCCCATCTCCAGGGCCGCAACCTCGACCAAGGCCTCGCGCTCGGAAACCAGGCCGTCGAGATCCTTGCCCGCGTGCAGTCCTCCCGGGCTCTGGACTACGTCCGCGAGTTCACCGCCGCCCTCGCCCCCTGGCGCCGGGAGACGGCCGTTCGGGAGTTCGTCCACCGAGCGCGTCAGGAGCTCAGGGTCGCTGCCTGACCTGGCCTGACGCCGGGAGAACGCTACGCTCTCGCTGCCAGAATCATGATCAGTACGGATGTTCGGGTGCGACCCGGGGCGAGGGATGACCGATGAACGAGGCAAGCGAGTCCGATCCTGCGGGATCGGATGCGGAGATCAGGCCGACGGAGGCCGCCGGGCCGGTCGCGGCGCCCGAGAGCCCTGCGGGCAGGCGCTGGGGGCGTTGGTGGCTGCTCGGCGGCGCCGCCGCGCTGTCGGCGGCCCTTGTGGCGACAGTGTTGGTGCTCGGTGAGGACGAGTCGGTGGTCGAGCAGTCGATCTGCGGGTTGGAACGGGCGGCCGGCACTCCGCTGAGCACCCTGTTGCCGCCCGGTCGTCCCGGCCTGGGGGAATGGGCGGTGGAACCGCGGGGCGACGAGGGGCGGATCCGCTGGTCCTGCCAGATCACGGTGGACGGTCAGGAGGCCCTCTCGATCTCGATGTTCGAGATGACCGGAGTCGAACGCGACCAGCCCGAGAGTGACCTGTCCCTGGAAGACCTGGTCGGACGTACGGTAGTCAGCTCCAGTGGGTCGTCGGCGATCGAGTACTGCTCCGACGACCGCACCCGGGTGGCGGGCTCTTTCGTGTACGAGAACATGGATCTGCTTCCGACGGACAGGGCGAAGCAGGACAGCCACGCCCGCGCGATGGCCGACGTGGCGGAGGCCGTACTCGCCGGGCGGGGACGGGATGTCTGCCGGTGACGGCAGAACGGGCAACGCCGGCCCCGGCCTGGTGTCACAGTGCGGACCGGCCCCGCCGGGCCGCGACCTTGCCCAGCTCCCACAGGAACAGCAGGGCGAGGGGGGCGAGCAGCGCCCAGCCGAACTGGGCGAGGGTGAGCTCGGTCGTGCCGAGGATGCGCCGGAAGGCGTCCGTCTGTGTCACCAGGACCGCGAGGACGAATTCGCCCAGGGCCGCCAGGTTCATCGGCCTGCTGTCGAAGGTGCTGGTGCTCAGGACGGTGGCGCGTTCGCTGCGGCATTCGTACGCCGCCACGATCAGGCAGAGCGCGAACGCGGTGAAGGCGATCGAGCTGCCGGTCTTCAGGCTTCCGTAGTGGTGTTCACCCAGTTTGATCAGCAGGAGCAGGGCCACGGTGACGGCGAGTCCGCTGAGTCCGACGGTGAGCATGACGGACCGGGTGAGCAGCGATTCGCCGCGCGGGCGCGGGGTGCGCCGCATCAGGCCGGGGCTGGCCAGGTCGAAACCGAGGGCGAAGCCGAAGGGCGCGTTGACGACGAAGTGGATCCACAGCACCTGCGGCGGGGTGAACGGTTCGCCGGCGGCGATGTTGAAGACCGTCGCTCCGAGGAAGGTCAGGACGAAGGTGACCAGGAGCATCAGGACGAACCGGATGTACTTGGTGAGGTTGTCGTAGAGCTTGCGCCCCTCCTCGACGGCGTACACGATGGTGGCGAAGTTGTCGTCGGAGAGGATCATCCGGCCGGCGTTCTTGGCCACGTCGGTGCCGCTGCCCATGGCGATGCCGATGTCGGCGGCCTTGATGGCGGGTGCGTCGTTGACGCCGTCGCCGGTCATCGCGACGACGTCGCCCTTCTTCTTGAGCGTGTCGGCGAGCAGGACCTTGTGTTCGGGCGCGACGCGGCCGACCACCCCGATGTCGTCGATCCGGGCGAGCCGTTCGTGCTCCGGCATCGCGGCGAAGTCCGCTCCGAGGATCGCGGCGCCGGGGATGCCGAGCTGCCGCGCGATGGCCTCCCCGGTGGTGACGTCGTCGCCGGTCACCATGCGGACCCGGATGTGGGCGGCCTGGGCGCTGGCCACGGCGTCCCTCGACTCCGCGCGGGGCGGGTCGACCATGCCGACCAGGCTGGTCATCCGCAGATCGGTGACGAGTGCGAGCAGATCCCCGTTCGCGTCGAACTCCGCCGGGTCGAGATCGCGCTCGGCCGCTGCCATCACCCGGCGGCCCTCGCCCCCCATCCGTTCGGACGCCGCGTCGGCACGGGCGCTCGGCGCGCCGTGCCACGGGACGGTCCGGCCGTCGGCGAGCGCGGTGCCGGCGCGGGCCATGACGGCCGGCGCGGCTCCCTTGACGAAGCAGCGCACGACTGGCCGGCCCGTCGCGTCCACGGCCGAGGTGAAGGTGGCCATCAGCTTGTACTCGGGGTCGAAGGGCAGTGTGGCGAGCCTGGGGTAGCGCTCCCGGGTCGCGTCGATGTCCAGGCCTGCCTTGTGGCCGAGGACGAGCAGCGCACCCTCGGTCGGGTCGCCGACCACCGTGCCGTCCACCAGCCTGGCGTCGCTGGCGATCAGGTACGGCAGGACGGCCTCCTCGACGCCCGCCGAGGATCCGGCCGCGTGGTGGATCCGTCCCTCCAGGCCGTAGCCGCTGCCCGAGACCGTGTAGCGGTCGGTGGGGGTGAGGACCTCGACGACGGTCATCTGGTTCATCGTCAGGGTGCCGGTCTTGTCGGAGTTGATGGCCGAGGTGAAGCCCAGGGTCTCCACGGACGGCAGTTCCTTGACGATGGCGTTGCGCTTGGCGAGGTTCAGGCTGCCCACGGAGAGGATCACCTGGGTGACGGTGGGCAGGGCCTCGGGGATGGCGGCGATGGCCAGCGACACGGCGCTGACGAACAGGGCGTCCCAGGCCTGGTCGCGGCTGCGGCCGAGGGCGAACATCACGACCATGGTCAGGCCGGCCGCCGCCGCGATCCACAGCGTCAGGGTGTTCAGCTCCCGGGTGAGCGGCGTCTGCTCCTTCTCGGTCGCCGAGAGCATCCCGGCGATCTTGCCGAGCTCCGTCCCGGCGCCCGTGCCGGTGATGATCAGCACACCGCTGCCGTGGGTGACCGGGGTGTTCATGAACGCCATGGTGGACTGGTCGCCCGGGCCGAGCCGGTCGCCCGTCAGGGTTCCCGCTCCCTTCACCGCCGGCACGCTCTCGCCCGTCAGCGCAGACTCGTCGATCTGCAGCGAACTGGCCCGGACGATCCGCCCGTCCGCGGGGACGGTGTTGCCGGCGGCGATGAGCACGACGTCGCCGACCACCAGCTGTTCGGCGGGGATCTCCGCCTCGGCCCCGTCCCGCCGGACCCGGGCGGTGGTCTTCATCATCGACCGCAGCGCGTTCATCGCGCTCTCGGCCTTGCCCTCCTGCCTCAGGCCGACGACCGCGTTGAACAGCGTCAGGACGATCAGCAGGACCGCGGTGCTCCACTCCTTGATCGCCAGCGCCACCACGGCGGAGGCGACCAGGATGATCTGCATGTAGCTGCGGTACTGGTCGAGGAATCGCAGCCAGCCCGGCCGCGCACTCTCCTCCGGCAGCGCGTTCGGGCCGTCCGCGGCCAGCAGTTCCGCAGCCCGGGCCGCGGGCAGTCCGACCTCCGGATCCACGCCGAGCCGTGCCGCCACCTCGTCCGGCGGTGTCGCGTACCAGGGCCGCATGGCCGGGCCCGTGTCGGACCGGTCAGCTTGCGGCGCCATGTCCGTACCTCCGAACCATCCCGTTCGTCGCGGAGGCGAGGCCCCTCCGGCGTTCAGTCACGGTGCTCGGCCTCGTACGGGTCGCGCTCGGCGCCTTCGGGGGCCTGCTGCTCCAGGAGCCTTTTGGCGGCCCGCAGTTCCTTGCGGGCCTTCTTGCCGACGGTCGGGTACCGGGGGTCGATCTCCATCAGCGTGTGCGCGAGGACCGCGGCGGCGCAGATGCGCGCGAACCACTTGCGGTCGGCCGGCACGACATACCACGGCGCCCACGGCGTACTCGTGGCGGAGAGCATCTCGGAGAAGGCGTGCTGGTAGTCGTCCCAGCGCTCGCGCTCCCGCAGGTCCGCCGCGGAGAACTTCCAGTTCTTCTCCGGCAGGTCGATCCGCTTCAGGAAGCGTGTGCGCTGCTCCTCCTCGGAGAGGTTCAGGAAGATCTTCACGATCCTGAACCCGTTGTCGCAGAGGTAGCGCTCCCAGTCGTTGATCTCGCGGTAGCGGCGGTCCCAGACGTCCGGACCCTTCGCCGACCCGGGCAGCCTCTGCCGGTCGAGGTTCTCGGGATGGACCCGCACCACGAGGACCTCCTCGTAGTGCGACCGGTTGAAGATCGCGATGTCCCCGCGGGCCGGCAGGCGCCGCGCGTAGCGCCACAGGTAGTCGTGGTCGAGCTCCTCGGTGGAGGGCACCTTGAAGCTGCTGACGTGGACGCCCTGCGGGTTGACCCCGCTCATCACGTGGCGGATCGTCCCGTCCTTCCCGCCCGCGTCGATCGCCTGGAGGCAGAGCAGTACTCCGTAGCTGTCCTGCGCGGCCAGCTTCGCCTGGTACTCCGCCAGCAGGCCGACGCCGGTCCGGAGTAGCTCGACGCCGTCCCGCTTCTTCATCCGGGCCTTGTAGCGGGGGTCGAAGTCCTCGGCGAGGTCCACGCGTGAGCCCGGTTCCACGCGTAGCGGCTCGATGAACTTCGCGATCCGCCTGGCCTGCTTGTGTGTCATCGCCGACACCGCCTCCTCCAGGTCACGGTCACGGGTTCGGATCGTCCGTCCGGTGCGGGCACCGGGCCCGGTGCGTGCCGGTGCGCCGACGCCGGCACGGCGACCCGGCCTGTCGGCCGTCCGGTGGGCACCGGTACCTGTCACCCTCCGGCGGGCCGGAGGGCCTGTCCAACCGGGCGCCGCCGTCCGGGCAGCCGCCCGCCTCACGGCCGGTCGGCGGTCCGCGGCCCGGGGCCGCCGCCGGAGGCCCAGACACGGTAGGCGGTGACGGCGGTGGGAAGCGTGGGGAAGATCCGGTCCGTGCCGACGGAGTCGGTCAGCCCGTACGCGTCCAGGTCGGCCCGCAGGTCCTGCTTGACCCGGGCCAGGGCGAAGACGACGCCGCGTCCGGTCAGCTCGGCCCGGAGCGCCTCCAGCGAGTCGAGCGCGGTGATGTCGACCTCCACGTTGGCCTCCGCGTTGAGGACGAACCAGCGGACGGTCCCGGCCTCCTGGGCGACCGCGGCCAGCGCCCGGCTGCGGAAGTCCTCCGCGTTGGCGAAGAACAGCGGCGAGTCGTAGCGGTAGACGACCAGACCCGGGACCGTGTGCGCCTGCGGGTAGTCGTCGATGTCGTGCATCCCGGGAACACCGGGCACCATTCCCTGGACGGCGTCGTGCGGGCGGGCCACCCGGCTCAGCAGCTCCGCCACCGAAAGCCCCACGGCCACCAGCACCCCGTACAGGATGTCGAGCGCGAGCACCCCGACCAGGCATCCGACGGCCAGCAGGAACTCCCGGCGCCGGAACCCCTTCAGCCGGCGCAGCCCCGCCACGTCGATCATCCGGATCGCGGCGAAGACGACCAGCGCGCCCAGCACGGCCGCCGGCGTGTACGTCAGCAGCGGGCTCAGGAACAGCAGCACGGCGAGCACCGCGACGCCGGCCGTCAGTGCGTACGCCTGGGTGCGCCCGCCCGCCGACTGGGCGAGCGCGGTGCGGCTGGCACTGCTGCTCACCGGGAAGCCGTGCAGGAGTCCGGCGCCGAGGTTGGCCCCGCCGAGGGCGAGCAGCTCCTGGTTGGCGTCCAGCTGCTCGCCCTCGGCGCGGGACTCGAAGGCCCGCGCGGTGAGGATCACGTCGGTGTAGCCGACGAGCAGCATCCCGAGCGCGGGCAGCACGAGGCGGTGCACCTCGCCCAGGTCCGGCAGGGAGGGACTGGGCAGCCCGGCCGGGATCTCGCCGATCACGGCGATTCCGTGGTCCTGCAGTCCGAACGCCGCCACCACCGCGGTGCCGGCGACCACGGCCAGCAGTGGCCCGGGGAAGCGGGGAACGAAGCGGTCGAGGGCGAAGAGGAAGAGCAGTGCCGCCGCGCTGAAGACCATGGTGGCGGTGTCCGCCTGCGAGAGGTGTCCCACGAAGTAGTTCAGCTGCGGACCGAACCCCTCGCCCTCCACCTCGACGCCGGTGAGCTTGGACAGCTGGTCCACCATCATGATCAGCGCCACCCCGGCCAGGTAGCCGATCAGGACCGGCCGCGAGAGGAGGTCGGCGACGAATCCCAGCCGCGCCAGCCACGCCAGCGCGAACAGCACGCCGACCACCACGGCGAGCGTGGCGGCCAGCGCCGCGTAGCGGTCCGCGTCCCCGCCGGCCAGCGGGCCGACCACGGTGGCGGTCATCAGTGCGGTCGTCGACTCGGGCCCCACCGACAGCAGCCGGGAGGATCCGAGGAGGGCGTACACGGCCAGCGCCGGGAGGATCGCCCAGAGCCCTGCGACCGGTGGCAGTCCCGCGACGCCCGCGTAGGCCATGACCTGCGGCACGAGGTACGCCGCGACGGTGCCGCCGGCCAGCAGGTCACCGCGCAGCCAGCCGCGCCGGTAGCCCCTGAGCACGGCGAGCCCGGGGAGTGCAGGTGCCGAGGGGCGTCGTCCGCCGCTCCGTGGACCAGGCTGCGGCATGAATCTCCCTCCGTGACCCGTTCATGATGCGGCAGAGCTTCGTGGATCTGCGGCAAGGCTCCCGCCCAGCGCGTCCGCGCCGGAGGCCGGAACCTTCCGACGTCCTCCTGACGGCCCACCGCGGAGGGCCGTACCACCGAGGCGTCGCCCACGCCGGGCTCCGGTGAACGGTGCAACTCGACAATGCGCATGACCACGCAGTGGATTGCTCAAAGTTGCTCGTAATGATTTGGATTTTATCAACTCTTGACAGATTGCCTGCGGGGGCGCTGTAGTTGCCCCACCCACTCCCGCTCTAGCTCTTCTGGAGCTCGCATGATGTCTTCATGGCGTGGGGGGATGCGGGCGGCCTCGGTCGGCACGGTCCTGGTGCTCGCCCTTGCCGGTCCCCCTCTGAAAGCGGCGGCTGTCGACATGCCGTCCGACCCCGTCTACTCGTCAGCCTCGGGTGTGCTCTTCCCCGGTGTCACACCGGGGCCGGCCACCGGGGCGGCGTCCCCGTCCGGATTCACGCTGTCGAACAACGCTCTTTCGGCCTCGTGGGCGGTGAACGGAAGCAGGGTCTCACTCTCCTCGTTCACGAACTCCGCGAACGGAACTCCCAACAGCGTGCCGGCGGCGATCGGTGAACTGTTCTCGTTCACCCTCGCCGACTCCACCGTCATCAAGTCCTCCCAGTCCACACTCACCTCCGCCCCGACCCTGAGCGCCCTGGCGGCCGATCCCTCTGCGGCCCGCCTGTCCCAGAATGTCGCCGGCAAGGCGGTCGGCATGAGGTTCCGCTGGACATCGGGCGGCAAGGTCCTGGACGTGACATGGAGAGCCGAACTGCGCGACGGCGCGAACAGCGTCCTGCAAAGGTTCACCATCACCCCGGTCAGCGGAACCTTCGACGTCACCAGGCTCCAGCTGATCGACATGACCCTGCCCGGCAGCAGGGTGGGCGGCGGCGATGACGGCAGCCCGGTGGTCGCGGGCCCGCCCGGAGCGGAGACACTCTTCCTCGGTGTCGAGAACCCCATGGCCAAGCCCACGGTCAGCGGGGCGAACGTGACCATCGGCCTCACCCGGGCGGGCGATCTCACCCCCGGGAAGTCCTACGAGTACACCGCCTCCCTCGGCGTCTCCCCGGCCGGCGGTCTGCGGCGCTCCTTCCAGTACTACCTGGCACGCGAACGCGTCCACAGCCGCCACACCTTCCTGCACTACCAGAGCTGGTTCGACCTCAAGCCGCCGGGACTGGTCATCAACTCCTCCGAACTCACCTCCGCCATCAACCTCTTCGGCAGCGAGCTGACCAAACGCGGAGCCAAGATCGACAGCTTCTGGGTCGACGACGGCTGGGACTACCTGCGTTCCCCCAAGAAGGCGGACGAGTCGAACCTCAATGTCTGGTCCTTCGACCCCACCCAGTTCCCCACCGGGTTCGGCCCCCAGGAGAGCGCCGCCGCCCAGTACGGCGGAGCGTCGCTGTCGGTGTGGATGTCACCCTTCGGCGGCTACGGAACCAGCGCGGACGCACGAAACCAGCTGAACAGGAGCAAGCCGGCCGCACAACAGTACGAAACCCACAGCGGCGGCAGGTTCAAACTCAGCGACCCCGCCTACTACGCCCGCTTCCGCGCAGTGGCCTTCGACATGATGGACAACCAGGGCGTCAGAGGCTTCAAGTTCGACGGCATCGGCGGGGGACTCAACCAGTCCGGCCCCAACAGCAACTACCTCACCGACTACGAAGCCCTGCTCGATCTCACCACCGATCTCCGCGGCCGCAACAAGGACGTCTGGGTCAACGCCACCGTCGGAACCTGGGGATCCCCCTACTGGCTCTGGTACGTGGACTCCATCTGGCGCGACGGCGAGGACGCGGGCCAGACCGGCGACGGCTCCCCCCAGGAGAAGTACGTCAACTACCGCGACTCCCAGACATTCCGGAACATCGCCACCCAGAACCCCCACTTCCCCATCCCCTCCGTGATGAACCACGGCATCATCTTCTCCGACCGCGCCACCCAGTTCAGCGCCGACCACGACCTCTCGAAGCAGTCGGTCCGCAACGAGATCTCCAACGACATCCGCTCCTACTTCGCACAAGGAATGGGACTGCAGGAACTCTACGTCCGCAACACACTGGTCCGCCCCGACCTGCCAGGAGCAGCCTGGTTCTGGGACACCCTGGCCGCCAACGCCAAGTGGGCCCGCACCAACCAGGACCTGCTCACCGACGTCCGCTGGATCGGCGGCGACGCAGCAGCCGGCGACATCTACGGCACCGCCGCCTGGAACTCCACCGCCGGCACGTCCAAGGGCATGCTGATGCTGCGCAATCCCTCAGCCACACCGAAGACCTTCGCGGTGGACCCTCAGCAGATCTTCGAGCTGCCCGGCGGCACCCAGGGTGCGTACCGCTTCACCGAGAAGGACGGCCTGCGCGCCGCCTTCACCGCACAACGCGGCACACCGACCGGCATCAAGCTGCAGCCACACGAAGTGGTGGTGTTCGAGGCCGCGCCCACCACCGGCACCGCCGCCTACACCGCCATCCCGCGCGACGGCTGGACGGCCACCGCCGACAGCACCGAAACCGTACGGGAGAACGGCCAAGCCACCAACGCCATCGACGGAAACAACTCCACCATCTGGCACACGCAGTACGGCACCGGCATCACCCCCATGCCGCACTGGATCGACATCAACCTGGGCCGGTCCCGAACCGTGGGAAGGCTCGACTACCTCCCGCGCCAGGACGGCGGCACCAACGGCACCATGGCCGACTACCAGATCCTGACCAGCACCGACGGAAACAACTGGACCGCCGTGGCGAGCGGCACCCTCCCGCCCGGTTCAGGCGTCAGGACGATCACCTTCCCCGACACCACCACCCGCCACATCCGACTGAAAACCACACGAGCCGCCAACGGTGCCGGCTACGCCTCAGCCGCTGAGATCAGCCTCTACCAGCGACAGGCCACCGCACGATGACCATGCCGGTACCAGCAACACCACCAGCATGACCGGAAGGCCGACCCACCCCATGGTGGGTCGGCCTCTGCCCCGGCCCACACGGTGCGCGCCCAGGAATCAGAGCGTTCCAGGAGCCCCGACCGAGCCGCCCGTGCGAGCGCCTCACGCGCACTCCACGCCGGGTTCGGCGGGCGGCGCGTGCGCAGGTGGCCGGGCGGCCGGTGGGTGGGCGGCGTGGATGCACGGGCCCGGGGGTGTGTGGTGCCTGGTGATCCGGTGTACGGTCCCGCGTGCGTCCACGGCCCACAGCACGTCCGCGGCGACCTCGCGCCGGGCCATGCGGACGATTCCGGGGCCGCCGCCGGGCAGGTCGACCGTGCGCCCCACCCAGCGGGACCAGGCCGGATCCGAGCTCGTGATCACCGCCCCCACCCCCATTGGGCGATCAGCGCAGACGCCGGGAGTTCGATCACACGGTTTCCCGAACTGGTGAGTTGGGACCAGATCGAGCGCGCTTCGAGGTCGGAGAGCGAGAAGACGAACGGGCCCGGGACGAGCACCGCGCGGAAGGCGCCCGCGGTCAGCAGCCCGATCAGACGCTGGAGGGCGGGAAGCGGTCCCCGGGAGCGGCAGCCGTTGTCGAGGAACACGGCCGGAGGCGCGAACCCGAGCTCGTTCGCGAGGTGCCGCAGTGCGTGCAGGTGCGTTCCCATCCCGCTCGGGTCGAAGGGGTAGCAGCGCAGGTAGACGGCTGCGGAAGTATCGGTACGAACCGGTTTCATGTGTCACGCCCCGGGAATCCGGATAATCCGGGACAGTGCCCCGGAATCGGTCATGGCGACAGGAAACCGCTCGGGGACCCGCCGGGGCCAGCCCCACCGGTTATCGTTCTCGTCACGGTTCGGCCGAGGAACGGGGCGATCGACGCGCACCGGGAGCGGGATCCGTCCCGCCCGAGGCGCCCCGGCGGGCCATGGGGCGACCGGGAATCACGCGTCCTGGCGGTGCGGCGGTCCTTCGGTCCCGCTGTAGCTACCCAGAGTAACCGTCAGTCCAAGGATGCTTCGACGACATCACCACAGCCGATCCGGCGAGCTTTCAACAGGTGGCGCGGATCCGCGGCGAGGAACCTCCCGAGGCCACAGTGCACAACTTCTCGGCGAAGTACGTCGACCGATTCGGTGAGCGCACCCTTCAGACCTCGGAGAGCCGGGAGAAGTCGGGAAGGCCCGGGGGCCGACTGTGCTGCCACCCTACATCGGTGTACGGGTCCGCAGGTGCGGCGCCGGCGGCAGAGGTACGGGTGCTTCCGTTTCGGGTGCGGCGCGGAACGCCTCGATCACGTAGGCGGCGAAGCGGCGGGAGGCCGTGAGCCGGGCAGGGCCCGGGGCATCGTGGAGGCCCCGGTGGGCCATGAGCATGAGGATCAGGTCGTCGACGACGAAGTCGGCGCGGAGCCGGCCGGTCTGTTGGGCGCGGCGGGCCAGTTCCGCGATGGCACGCTCGGCCTGCTCGCGGTCGGCGGCGAAGTCCGCGGCGTCGGGATTGGCGGCTATGAAGGCGTCGGCGAATCCCCGGCTGTACGCGTGGAGTTCGCAGATCCGCTCGATCAGGCTCCGGAATCCGTGCCACGGGTCGGGGTCCGTGAGGGCGTCGCGGACGGCGGTGCGGCAGGCCCGGCGTTGCTCGCTGAAGGTCTGGGCGATCAGCGCCTGCTTGGTCGGGAAGTGCCGGTAGAGCGTGGCGTGGCCGACTTCCGCGTGCCGGGCGATGTCGCGCATGGGTGCGCCCAGGCCGCTCTCGCCGAACACGGTGCGGGCGGCGGCCAGGATGCGGGCCCGGTTGTCACGCGCGTCGGAGCGTGCAGCCCGAGACAAGTGGCCGGTCATCGTCTCTCATTTCGGTCGGGCGGACGGGTCCGTCCGTTACGTTCCGATGGCGGTGCTGCCTCACGGTCGCAGCAGCGGTGTCCCTCCGTCCAACGGCCCGTGGAGCAGAGATGAAAGCCGTCGTCATCGAGAGGTTCGGAGACCCCAGTGGTCTGGAGGTCGTCGACCTGCCCGTGCCCGCCCCCGCTCCGGGGCAGGTGCTGGTCGCCACGGAGGCGGTCGGGGTGGGTGGTGTGGACGCCGTTATCCGCCGGGGCGCGCTCGCCGCCTACGGTTTCCGGGCGGGCCATGTCCTGGGCAGTGAGGCCGCGGGGCCTGTCATCGCCGTGGGTGAGGGCGTGGACCGTGAGTGGATCGGGCGGCGTGTGTGGGCGTTCACCGGTCTGTCCGGCGGGTACGCCGAGCAGTCCGTCGCCTCGGTCGACGACGTTCTCGAACTTCCCGACGGCCTGACCGGCGTCGACGCGGTCGCCCTCGGCGGCTCCGGGGTGGTCGCCCATTTCGCGCTGGAGCGGGCCCGCTTCGTTGCCGGGGAGACGGTCCTCGTGCGGGGTGCGGCCGGCAGCATCGGGATCACGGCGGTTCAGCTTGCCGCCAGGGGCGGCGCGGGTACGGTGGCGGTCACCGCCTCGTCGGCCGGGCGCGGCGAGCGGCTGAAGGACCTGGGAGCCACGTACGTCCTGGACCGCGCGGGTGAGGGCGGCCCGGACACACCGGCGGGCTTCGACGTCGTTGTCGACGTGGTGGGAGGCCCCCAACTGCCTCGGTTCCTGGACAGGTTGAACCCCAACGGGCGGTACGTGGCCGTCGGTGTGGTCGGAGGGCAGCCTCCGGCGGACTTCGGCATGCGCCTGATGGACGCCTTCCGCAGGTCGCTGTCGTTCGCCACCTTCAGCTCCGACACCGTGCCCGGCCCCGACCGGCAGGCCGTTCGGGCCGCCCAGTTCGCCGACGCCGCGCGCGGGGACCTGCGCACGGTCGTGCACGAGGTGCTGCCGCTGGACGAGGCGGCCCGGGCCCACCGCGCGATGGACGCGGGAGAGGTGTTCGGGAGGGTCGTCCTGGCGCCCTGAACCCGCACGGGGCGGCGGCGCTCACGTCTTGATCCGGGCCACGGGGCGTCGACGGCACCGGGCCGTCGTCCGCCGCCGTCACGGCCCTCCCGGCCGCACGCCGTCAGGACGGCGTCTACCAAGAAACCTGCTGGCCAAGTGCACGGTGACCTGTCATGGTGTCGCCGTGCCTGACGAACCGATGGAGCTACCGCCGATGCCGCCCTCGAAGTGGTCGGCCGGATCCCTGCGGATCACCAGCTGGACCATCTGTGCGAGTGAGATCTCGGTGCGGCTGGGCATCAGCCCCGACAGCGAGTACGAGCGGGGAAGCCTCTCAAGTCCACGGAACCCGCTCAGCCAGCGGCGTGAGGCCGCCGTCTGGATTCTCGAGAGTGGCCTGGACAACGACCGGTGGCCCGAGGAGCACGTGGCCGAACTCCTCCGTCGTCTGGCCGGCAAGCACGAAGCGTTGGCGAACCTGGCCGCTGACTGCAAGCTGGAGCTGTTCCTCGGCTTCGGCAGTGAGAACGGCCAGGGCGGATGCGCTCTTCCCGCCGCTCTCCTTCGAGAGGCCGGAGACCTCGGCCTCGACATCGCGCTGGACCTGTACCCGCAGGCACCCGACGACTGTGCCGGGTCCGATGACGCGGCCGACGACCCTGGCCGGCCCGACACCGAGGCGGGATGGGACGGCCCCTACTATCGAGTCCGCAACGACGACTTCGAGGTCCGCTTCCTCCCGGATCCGTACGAGGCTCTCGACGGCGTCTGCAACACCGATGCCGAAGTCCTCCTCCCCGACGGATCACGGTGGGGCGCGACGATCCTGACCGTCGACGAAGTCGGCCGGCTGATGAACCGGTGGGACGGCACCGGAGAAGCCCTGCGCGGTCGGTACTTCTCGTGCCCCGACGGCGTCATCGTCCGCTCCGCAGGCATAGCGGGGATGGTGGATGTGATCGCTGGGCTGCTGGAGACGGGAGAGCTCCGGCACACCCTCAAACGACTGGACTGATCGGCGTGACGGCTACCGAGCCTTCGACCTCCGTGTTCGCTCGGCCACACCCGTCGTGCGTCGGACGGTTCGCGGATCCGTAGGCGGAAAGTGTCCTGCGGTCACTGGGTCTCGCGCGGCGCGGATCATCTCCAGGTCCGTGTACGGGGCCGGTTCCCGGTAGCGGCGCCGCTTAGCCGAATTGATCGTAGGTCGGCTCGGGATTTCAGAAGGACAGGGGCCCGGCCGCGCACTACGACGTCTCCTACTCGAACGGCTCGTCGCTCCAGCGGAACCAGGCGCGGTCACCGTCGACATGGAGCAGGAACTCGGCCACCGGGCCTGTCGGGGCGGCCAGCTCCAGGGTCCGGCGGATCTCATCGGTGACGGCTTCCCACTCGCCGATGTCCTCCTCCTCGACCAGCACGAGCTCGCGATCGAACAGCGGCTTCACCGCGGCGAAGCCGGGAGCGGGCAGGAACCGGCCTGACACCCAGGGGAAGTCGACGTCCTCGATCACGATCTCGCCGACAACCTCACCCTGCTTCCGCAGCTGCCAGATCTCGCCCATCAGCAACACAATTGTCGCCTCTCCCACGAACCGGAACCGTCCGAAGAAGCCTTTCACACAGCTCTGACACCCGCTGAGCACCAGGGACGGCGGCCTGACGGCCGGAAGAGGCGCCCCCGCCTGCCCCGGCACCCGCACTCCCACACGAGCGCGTCCACTCACCCCGCCGCGCCCGCCGGTCGCGGGCCGGGCGGACGGCTGACGAACCGTCTGCCCTATCGTTCCCGTACGGGTCGGGTGGGGCCGTGAGCGGTGGTCGGCCGGAAGGGGTGCGGGGTGTCGGGGGGTTCGGGGCGGACGGTCGTGGTGCTGGGTGGTGGGGTGGCCGGGCTGACGGCGGCCATGGAGCTTGCGGAGCGCGGCTTCGAGGTGACCGTGGTGGAGCCCTCCGGGTGGGGCGGCAAGGCCCGTAGCGCCTCGGTCCCCGGGACGGGGACCGGCGGGCGGCTCGACCTGCCCAGCGAGCACGGGTTCCGGTTCTTCCCCGGCTTCTACCAGAGCCTGCCCGACACGATGCGGCGGATCCCCCTGGAGGGCTCGTCCTCGGGCGTGGAGGGCAACCTGCGGGAAGCGCCGCAGATGCTGTCCGCACGGTCGGGGCGGATCGGCGAGACGGTCGCCGACGTGTCCCAGGCCACCGGCCCGAGGACACCCCTGCAGATCCTCCGCGCCCGGGGCATGAGGCTGGGCGCCGAGGGCGAGCTGAACGAGGAGCTGCTGTACTTCGCCAACCGCATGCTGGTCTACATGACCAGCAGCGCCGAGCGGCGGCTGGGACAGTGGGAACGGACCTCCTGGTGGGACTTCACGGCCGCGGACGGCGCCTCCGAGGAGTACCGCAAGGTGTGCGTCGTCGGGGCGACCCGCACGGTGGTGGCGGCCAGGGCGGAGGTGGGCAGCGCGCACACCGTCGGGGGGTTCCTGGAGGCCTTCGGCTACGGGTTCCTGGGCCGGGGCGAGGCGCAGGCCGCCGACCGGGTCCTGAACGCGCCGACCAGCACGGCCTGGATCGACCCGTGGGTGCGGCACCTGGAGCGGCTGGGGGTGCGGCTCGAACTCGGCTGGCGGGTGGAGCGCCTGAGGGTGCGGGGGCGCGCCGTAGTCGGCGCGGTGCTGCGCGGCCCGGGCACCCGGCGGCGGGATGTGGACGCCGACTGGTACGTGTGCGCGCTCCCCGTCGACCGGATCGGGGCGCTGCTGGAACGCGGCCTGGCCGAGGCCGACCCCGAGCTCAAGAAGACGGCGGGCCTGCGTACCGACTGGATGGTCGGCCTGCAGTTCTACCTCACCGAACCCACCCCGATCACCCGCGGCCACGTCATCTACCAGGACTCCCCGTGGGCGCTGACCTCCATCAGCCAGGCCCAGTTCTGGGACACCGACTTCCGCGCCACCTACGGCGACGGGACGGTCGCCGACTGCCTGTCGGTCGACATCTCCTCCTGGGACACCCCCGGCATCCTCTACGGCAAGCCGGCCCGCGAGTGCACCCGGGCCGAGGTCGTCGCCGAGGTCTGGGCCCAGCTCAGCGACGCCCTCGACGACGGGCGTCGGCGGAGCCTCCACGAGGGTCTGCTCCACTCCTGGCACCTGGACCCGGCCGTCAGGAACCTCGACGGCCCCGGGCCCGCCACCAACGACGAGGCCCTGCTGATCAACACCACCGGTTCCTGGGAGCTGCGCCCGACGGCGGAGACGGCCGCGGTGAACCTGTTCATGGCCGGCGACTTCGTCCGCTGCCCGGTCAACCTGGCCACGATGGAGGGCGCGAACCAGAGCGGCCGGGCGGCGACGAACGCGCTGCTGCGGGCCGCCGGCCACGGCGGCGAGCCGGCCGTCGTCCACGCCCTGTACGAGGCGGAGGAGCTCCGCCGGCTGAAGGAGGTGGACGCCGCGCTCTACCGGCAGGGCCGGGCGCACATCCTCGACACCCCGCCGCCGTGGTCCTCCCGCGCGGGGGAGGACCGCTTCAGTACGACCGGGTGACGATCAGTTCGCAGAGCGCGTCGAGGTCGTCGACGGCTCCGGGTACCGTGCCCGGTTCGTCGGCGAGCTGCCGCAGCCGGAGCCGGGCCTCCTCCGCGTGCCCGGCGGCGCGCTCCACCGTCCAGCGCCGGCCGCCGGCTTCCTCCACCAGCAGGGCCAGCGCCGCCTCCTCGGCGCGGTCCGGGGAGGCCGGCAGGGAGTAGCGGCGGGCCAGTTCGTCACCTGCCGCGGTGTCCGAGGCCATCGCGGCGACCACCGGTACCGAGAGCTTGCGCGCCCGCAGGTCCGCGAAGACCGGCTTTCCGGTGACCGCATCGTCGCCCCAGATCCCCAGCACGTCGTCCACCAGCTGGAACGCCATGCCCAGGTCGTGGCCGAACGCGGCCAGGGCCTCGACCTGCGCCGGTGCGCCGCCGCCGTAGAGGGCGCCCAGACGGCAGGCACAGGAGATCAGGGACGCCGTCTTGCCGGACACCATCTCCAGGCACTCGGGCAGTCCGATACGCGGCTCACCCTCGAACAGCACGTCCAGGCCCTCACCCACCGCGAGCCGGACGAGCGTGTCCAACAGGGCCGCCGTGGCCTCGCCCGCGACCGCCTCGCCTGAGTCTGCCCCGCCCGCGACCGCTTCGCCGCCGGGGCCTGCGAGCACCTCGAACGCCACCATCAGCAGCGCGTCGGCGGACCTGGTCGCGGCGGCAGGCCCGAACACCTCCCAGGCGGAGGCGCGGTGACGACGGACCGCATCGCCGTCCAGGACGTCGTCATACAGCAGCGACAGGTTGTGCACCATCTCCACCGCCACGGCGGCGGGTGCCGCGTGGTCCGGCTCCCCTCCCACCGCCCGGGCGCAGCTCAGGGTCAGGGCCGCCCGGACGTTCTTGCCGCCGCGCCCCCCAGCCGGGGATCCGCCGGACCATCCGAAGTGGTACGCCGCCACCTCCCCGAGCGCACCGCCCAACTGCCCGACCCAGTGCCGCAACTGCGGTTCGCAGGTGGCTGCCGCGCCCCGCAGCAGCGACTCGGCCCGCGTACGATCCGACAACACCCAGCCCACCCCGTTCCCCCGGCCATCCCCGCCCCGGGCGGCACCCGGGCGAGCCTACGCGACCGCCCGGGCGTGCTGCCCCTCGCCGAGCAGGCCGGCCCGGTGCCCGGCGCTCCCGTCTCGCTCGGGGACACCGCCCCCGGTGTCGTCAGCGACCGGACGACCGGACGACCGGACGACCGGACGACCGCGCGCCGGGCGGTCCCCCGCGCGCGGCCCCACGGCTCCGGGGCGCGGAGGGCGCCGGGTGGGGAGGCCC
>NZ_JBHXKE010000173.1:0-21265 GCF_042722765.1 Kitasatospora sp. NPDC058406 | reverse complement strand
GCGGGGCGCCGCACCACGGGGCCGTCGGCCCGTCGAGCGGCGTCCGGGCCCTCCCGGGGGTAGGTCGCCGACGACCTGCCCGGATGCGCTGTGATGTGACGCACGGACCCTTGACCCGGCCTTTCGGGCGTCGCCATGATGGGCCGTCATGTTCTGACTCCGCCGTCGGGGGAAGTCCGGTTCGAATCCGGCGCTGACCCGCAACGGTAGGCCGCCGACGGCTGTCGGCGGCGAGCCCGAGTACCCGGCGGCGGAGAGGTGTCCACTCCTCCCGTCGTGGTCTGCGGGCCGGAGCTCCGAGAGCTGCCCCCGGCCCCCCGCGGACGCTCTCCGGGCCCCTGCGTCCAGGCCCGGAAAGGCTCTCATGCCCGCGCTCCGCCGCACTCTCGGACTGCTCGCCATACCCGCGCTCGCCCTCGCCACCGCGCTCCCGGCGGTCACCGCCGCACACGCCACCCCCGCACGACTGTCCTCCCCGACCGTCCGTCCGGACGCCGCCGCGGCGGGCTGGCTGGCCCGCCAGCTGGTGGACGGGGACCACTTCGAGTCGGTGTTCGACGGCACCGCCTACCCCGACCAGGGCCTGACCATCGACGCCGTGCTCGCTTTCGCCGCCTCCCGCAGCTCCGACCAGGCCGCCGCGAAGGCCACCGCCTGGCTGGCGAAGCCCGACGTCATCGGCGGCTACCTCGGCGACGGCACCACCGAGGCGTACGCCGGGGCGACGGCCAAGCTGCTGCTCGCCGTCGAGGTTCGCGGCGAGAACCCGACCGCCTTCGGCGGCGTCGACCTCCCTGCCCGGCTCCGCTCGCTCCAGAGCCCGAGCGGCCGCTTCTCCGACCGGTCCCAGTGGGGCGACTACAGCAACGCGTTCGGCCAGTCGCTCGCGCTGATCGCGCTCAAGCGCACGCCCGGTGGTGCTCCGGCCGCCGCCGTCGACTTCCTCGCCGACAGTCAGTGCGCCGACGGCGGTTTCCCGGTCTCCTTCGGCCAGGCCACCTGCGCGAGCGACGCCGACGCCACCGCGCTGGCCGTCCAGGCCCTCGCCGCGACCGGCCGCACCGCGAAGGCGAACGCCGGGCTCGGGTGGCTGACCGGCCACCAGAACGCCGACGGGGGCTTCGCGGCGGCCGGAGCGACCACGTCCAACGCCAACACCACCGGCCTCGCCACCCAGGCCCTGTTCTCCGGTGGCCGCTTCGGCGCCGGCCTCAAGGGCTGGAGCAGCCTGGTCAAGCTCCAGCAGGGCTGCTCGGCCGCCCCCGCCGTCCGCGGGGCGGTCGCCTACGACGCGACCGGCTTCAACCCGGGCAACGGCGCGCGGGCGACCGCCCAGGCCGTCCTCGGCCTGGCCGGCACGCCGCTGGCCACGCTCTCGGCCGCCGGCGCGCGTCCGGCCCCGCCCACCCTGGCCTGCCCGGCACCGGCCACCCACTGACCGTCCGCGACCACCCGAGGAGCACTTCGATGATCGACACTCCCACCCGGACCCGACCGGTCCGCCGGACGCTCGGCTCGGTCGCCGCCGCGGCGGCCCTCACCGCCGGGCTGCTCGGTGCCTCCGCCGTCCACGCTCCGCAGGCCCGGGCGGCCGCCTGCACCGGCACCACCGGCGTGACCGTGGTCGTCGACTTCACCGCAGTCGGTGGCGGCATCCAGACCGGCTGCGCGCTCGGCGACCCGGCCAGCGGGCTCGCCGCGATCACCGGCGCCGGGTTCTCCTACTCCTTCCACCCGCGCTTCCCCGGCTTCGTCTGCAAGATCAACTCTCTGCCGACGACCTGCACCAACCCGACCGGCAGCGCCTACTGGTCGTACTGGCACGCGCCGCACGGCGGCCCCTGGTCGTACAGCAGCCTGGGCGCGGGCAGCTACGACCCGGCGCCCGGCGAGGTCGAGGGCTGGTCCTTCGGTGCGGGTGCCCAGCCGGGCATCACCGCTCCCTGACGCCGACACGCCGACACCCCCGGCACGCCGGCGCCCCGGTCCTCCGCGACGGAGACCGGGGCACCGGTGTGCCGGGGGTGTGGTCAGGCCGTCCGGTGCGGGTGGAACCCGCGGCCGGTCTTGCGGCCGAGCAGGCCGGCCGCGACCATGCGGGACAGCAGCGGCGGGGGAGCGTAGAGCGGCTCCTTGTACTCGGCGTACGGCGATTCGGCGATGGCCTGCACGGTGTCGAGCCCGATCAGGTCGGCGAGGCAGAGCGGGCCCATGGGGTGGGCGCAGCCGTGGACCATGCCGTCGTCGATGTCCTGCGCCGTGGCGTGCCCCGCCTCGGCCATCCGGATCGCGGACAGCAGATAGGGGACGAGCAGGGCGTTGACCACGAAGCCGCCCCGGTCGCGGGAGCGGACGACGTGCCTGCCCAGCACCTCCTTGGCGAAGGTCTCCACCCGGTTGAGCACGGTGTGGTCGGTGTGCAGCGAGGAGACCAGCTCCACCAGCGGCATCACCGGGGCGGGGTTGAAGAAGTGCAGACCGAGCACCTGCGAGGCGCGGCCGGTGGCGATCCCGAGCCGGGTGACCGGGATGGCCGAGGCGAGACCGTCCGCCACCGCCTCAGCACCCTCCAGCGGCCGGGACTGCGCGGGGTGCCGTTCTCCTTCGTCCGGGTCGACCGTGCCGGGAACGTCTCCGAGCGGCAGTCCGCCACCGACTTCCACTTCTCGCGCACCGGCGGCACCTGCCCGCTCTGGAACGTCTACGAGACCTTCGCCGCCCCCGGCCGCATCCACGTCCAGGTCGCCGGCATGCCGGACGGACGGCGCTACCTGTGGACCGCCCGCGCCGTCACCCGTTCACCCGGGGGCTGGGGCCGCCCGGGCAAGACCTTCGCGATCGGGCTCGGCTGCGAACTCCGCCACGCCCACCGGCTGGTGTACTCCGCCGGCCTCGACCTGGGCGACGAGGGCGCGGCCACCCCGATCGGCCTCGGGTGCAAGGTGGGCGAACGCCCCGCCTGTCCGCAGCGTTCCGCGCCCGCCGTCGGCGTCCCGCCGGTGATCGACGAGCACACCAGCACGTTCGTGCCGTATCCCGCCCGCGCCGAACCGGAGGGGCGGGCGGCCGACGCCTGAGGGCGGCCCGGGGCGCGGTGGCCGGGCACGGGGAGCCCGCGCCCGGCCGGGGGGCCGGCCGCGGGTCAGCTGCCGTAGCGCAGTGACACGGTGTCGCCGACGTGGACGACGGTGGCCCGGGTGGCGCCGGTGGCGGCGGCACCGTCCAGGCTCACCTTCCAGGTCGACGCGCCGCTGTTGGCGGTGCCGTTGACCGCGGTGATCGTGCCGCTGCCGGTGGACGGCGTGACCGACGTGACGCAGCCGCTCGGTGTGGCGGTCGCGGCGGCGTCGAGGACGGCGCCCAGGGTCGTGGTGGCGCCGGTCGGGGTGAGGGTGACGGCGCAGACCTTCAGCGGGGCGGTGCCGTTGTCCACGACGAGGGCGAGCCGGGCGGCGGTGCCGGAGGTGAAGCCGGTGGTGGCGGCCCAGGCGGGCTCACCGGCCGCCGTCGGCGCGGGCGGGGTGGCGGTGAACCCGCCGCCGGCCACGGCGCGCAGGCCGTCCACGGAGGCGTAGGGGGACGGGGTGGTGTCGGTGGGCAGGTACTTGAAGCCGCCGCCGGGCTTGAACTGCTGGGCGATCAGGAAGTCGATCGGGGTCTTGCCGGTGCCGCTGGTGAAGTCGACGCCCTGCGCGTTGATCCCGCAGGCGTTGAGGCCGGACACGGCCCAGCCGTTGGAGTCGGTGTTGGCGCCCCACATCGAGTTGAAGGCGCCGGAGGCGACGAGCTTGCCCTTCAGGAAGTTCTTGGCCGCGACGACGGCGGAGTCGGTGTTGGGGACGCCGCCGCTGCACAGCGAGGCCATGGCGGCGCCGGTCATGTCGATGTCGCTGCCCTGGCCGAGCGCGACGGGGTCGCCGGCGGCCTTGCTGTAGTTCCAGCCGCCGTCGGTGTGCTGGTTGGCGCGCACGGTCGCGACCGAGGCGTCCAGCAGGGCCTGCGGGACGCGCTGCCCGCCGCCCTGGGTCCTGGCGCCGCCGAGGGCGAGCAGCCCGAAGACCGTGCCGTTGAAGTTGGCGGAGGGGCCGTAGTAGCCGGGCTCGGCGGTCTGCCAGTAGGCGACCAGGTCCGCGACGAGGTTGCGGCTCGGCCCGACGCGCGCGGGGTCGATCCCCGCGGCGTACGCGTTGAGGGCGCCGCGCTCGTAGTCGGTGACGACCGGCGAGGCGCCCGGCCAGGTGGCGGCGGCGAGCTGGTTGCGGTAGACGAGCCGGGCGTTCTTGGTGGCGTCGCCCCCGGGGGTCACGTCCGCCGCGGCCGTACCGGCGGCGGCCAGCGCGCTGAACGCCCACTCGTTGGAGAGCCCGCCGCCGGTGACGTAGCTCCCGTCCGCGGCCTGGAGGGACTTCAGGTAGGTGACGCCGGTGCTCTTCGAGGTGGCTATCTGGGCCGGGGTCGCGGTCGCGTGGGCGGGGACGGCCGACAGCACGAGGGCGCCGGCGGCCAGCGAGACGGTCACCGCGGAGGCGGCGCGTGAGGAGGCGAAGCGCGAGGAGGCGGGAACGGGCACGGAACGGCTCCTTGGTGTGGCGGGCGCCGATCCGGCCCCGGCCCCGGTGCCCGGTCGGGCGCGCGGCGGCTGGGGCGGCCGCCGCCCGGATCGCGTGGGCTGGCTTTCGCTGATGCTGCGCGGCCGGGCGGGCATTCGGGCTCGGGCCGGCACGGTCACCGCCCCACACCGCTGCGCGTCAGCCCCGGATTCACACCGGATTCCCCCGCTCGGCCACCGCGGACGCTACCGCACCGGCGGGGCAGTCACGAGGTGGGGAAGGAGACATGACGCTTCGTTGACGCCGACTCCGCGAGCGTGGTCTGATGAAATGCTTTTTCATCCTCGGCAGTCAGGGGAAGCCGGTCCGATTCCGGCGCTGACCCGCAACCGTAGACCCGCCCCACCCCGGGCTGGTGAGCCGGAATGCCTGCGCCGGGGCCTTGTTCCAGGAGTGCTTGCGTCGTCGTGGACTACGACGCGGTCAGAACGGCCCCGCGCGAAGGAGGCCGTCGGCTGCGCTGTGGCATCCCGACGACTGATCAGGGAGTCGCCGGTGAGGGCCAGCAGCAGTCGTACGAGTCACAGAGCCCGGGGGTTCACGTCCCTGGTGGCCACCGGTGCCGTCGCGATCGCCGCCGGCGGCACGGTCCTGCTCGGACACCCCGGCAGGGCCGCCGCGGACCCGATCGAGGAGTGCACCGCCACCACCGGAGCGATCGTCGCCGTCGACTTCGGCCACTGGGGCGGCGGAGTCGTCCGCGGCTGCGACGCCCACCCCACGACCGGGATGAACCTGCTGCACAACGCGGGCTTCACCACCACCGGCACCGAGCACGACGGCCCCGCCTTCATCTGCCGGCTCGGTAACGGCGCCTTCGCCAACGGCACCCAGTACCCCGCCGTCGCCGAGGAACCCTGCGTCAACACCCCCCAGGCGACGGCGTACTGGTCCTACTGGATCGCCGAGCCCGGCCAGGCGACCTGGTCCTACAGCCGCTACGGCGCCGGCACGCAGAAGCCCAGGCCCGGCGAGGTCGAGGCCTGGGTGTACGGCGGCACCGACATCGGCGGGACGAGCGGAGCGCCCTCCTTCACCCCGGACTCCGTCCGGGCCAGGAACACCGGTCCGTCGCCGTCCGCCTCCGCGTCGCCGTCGGCGTCGCCGAACCCGACCCTCCCGCCGCCCGCGGGAGACCCCGCCGCCGCGGCGGCCTGGCTGGCGGGCCGCCTCGTCAACGGCGAGTACATGGGGAACTGGGCCTTCGAGGGGGCCGACTTCCCCCGGACCGCCCTCACCGCGACAGCCCTGGCCGCCGCCGGGACCCAGGACCCGGCCCTGCGCAAGGTCGTCGCCTACCTCGCCGCCCACACCGACGCCTTCCTGTACCCGGACGGGCCGAGCGGCAAGCCCGACTCCAAGGCCGCCGCGCTGCTGGCCCTGGTCGCCGAGAGCACCGACGGCAACCCCCGGGACTTCGGCGGCCGCGACCTGATCGCCGCGCTCACCGACCACGTGTGCGTCGCGGCCGGCGAGAACGGGGAGTGCACCGCGGCCGGGGACTTCCACGGTGCGGCCTCGCCCTGGGTGCAGGCGTGGGCCGTGATCGCCCTGCAGCGCGCCGGCGTCACGCCGCCCGCCGCGACGCTCGCCCGCTTCACGGTCCTGCAGTGCGCCGACGGAGGCATCGCCGGCTCGATGATCGTGGCCGGCGGCCACTGCGAGTCCGACCCGGTGGCCACCGGCCTCGCCGTCCTCGCCCTGCGCCCGGCGGCCGGCTTCGAGCCCACCGCGAAGAAGGCCGCGGACCAGCTCGCCGCGAGCCAGCAGGCCGACGGCTCCTACGCCCCCTACGTCGGCGCCGCCGGCGACACCACGAGCACCGCCGCCGCGGCCCAGACGCTGAAGGCCGTCGGACAGGGGGCCAAACAGGCCACCGCCAAGGCCTGGCTGGCCGCCCGCCAGGGCGAGGACGGCGGCTTCGGCCCCGACGAGTCGACCACCGAGGCCGACGCGGCCGCCACCGAGCAGGCCGTCCTGGCCCTGACCGGAACCGATCTGACCACCGTCCGCCACAACCCGAACGGTGCCACCACCACCCCGCCGACCACGCCCGCCGGCCGGGCCCCCGACCTGGCCCGGGGCAGCTCCTACCTCACCGCCCCGGCCAACCTGATCGACGGCCACTACTACGAGGCGTTCCCGACCTTCGCGGACTTCGGCCTCACCATCGACGGCGCCTTCGCGCTCGCCGCCACGGGCGCGAACGACGCGGCCCTGCGCCGGATCGTCGACTTCCTCGACCAGCAGGGCACGGACCCCAACGGGCGCACCGTCAACGACTGGACCAGCATCGGCACCGAGTACGCGGGCGGCGGCTCGCTCGGCAAGGAGGCGCTGCTCGCCGAGGTCGTCGGCCGCAACCCGCGGGCCTTCGGCGGGCACGACCTGATCGCCGCCCTGGCCGCGGCCGTCTGCGCCAAGGCCGACGAGGCCGCCGGCTGCGCCGGCCCCGGCAACTACACCTACGCCACGTCGGTCTTCTCCCAGGCTCTCGGCATCATGGCCCAGCTGCGCGCCGGGGACACCGCGAGCGCCACCTCGCCGGTCGCCTACCTGGAGAGCCTCCAGCACGCCGACGGCTCCTGGCCGAGCCTCATCCCCGCCACCGGCGACTCCGACGTGGACAGCACCGCGATGGCCGCCATGGCACTCGCGCTCGTCCCCGGGGACGAGGCCGCGCGGGCGGTCGACAAGGGACTGGCCTGGCTGGCCGGGCGACAGCTGGCCGACGGGGGCTTCCCGGGTGCGGCCGGAGACTCCACCAACTCGGCCGCCCTCGCGGTCCAGGGCCTGACCCTCCGTCAGTCCGCCTACGCCGCACCGATCGCGAAGGCGCTCGACTTCCTCGCCGGGCAGCAGAACGGCGACGGGGGCTTCGACGTCGCCTCCGCCGGACAGCAGGGATCGGACGTGCGGGCCTCCACCCAGGCCGTGGGCGGTGCCACCGGGATCTCCTTCGGCACCCTGCGCCGCGACCTCGGCGGCACGCCGACACCCACCCCGACCGCGACGGCCACGCCGACCGGTACGCCGACGCCCACCGCCACGCCGACCCCGACCGCCACCGGCACCCCGACGCCCACGGCCACGCCCACGCCCACCGCGACATCGACCGTGACCGGCACGCCGTCGGGCACTCTGCCCGGTTCGCCGACGCCCACCGGTACTCCCGTACCCACCGGCACGCCCACGGCCGTCACCACGCCTACCGGGGGCACGACCGCCCGACCCGGTGACTCGCTGCTCCCCGGCGGGGCGGGCGGTGCCGGAGGCTCCGGTGGCGTCGGAGGTGCCGGTGATCCGGTGCGAGGCGACGGCGCCCCGGTCGGCGGCGCACACGTCCGGACCGACACCGGCAGCCTGGCCGGGACCGGGACCGGGACCGAGGCACTGGTGCTGACGACCGTCGCCGGCCTGCTGGCCGCCGTCGGCGCCGGAGCCGTCCTGGTCGCCCGTCGCCGGTCGGGCTCCACCCCGGGGCGTCACCGGTGATCCGGCGGATCGGCCGGATCTTCGGGGCCGCCACCGCGGCGCTCGCCTTCGCGATCGGCGGGCTCGGTGCGGGCGCGACCCCGGCCGCCGCGGCCCCGCTGCCGATCGAGCAGTGCACCACCGGCTCCGGCGTGGTGCTCGCGGTGGACCTCAGCAAGTGGGGCGGCCCGCTCCTGCGCTCCTGCGGGACCACCCCGACCACCGGGTACAGCCTGCTGAACCAGGGCGGCTGGAAGACCACCGGGACCGGGCACGACGGCCCGGCGTTCATCTGCCGGATCGGGTACAGCGGCTTCCAGGGCGGCAAGCAGTTCCCGCCCCCGGAGCAGGAGAAGTGTGTCCTGACGCCCCCGGCCTCGGCCTACTGGTCGTACTGGCACGCGGACCCGGGTCAGAACAGCTGGTCCTACAGCCAGCTCGGCGCGATGAGCTACCAGCCGAAGCCCGGCAGCGTCGACCTGTGGATCTTCGGTGGCACCAACATCGAGGGAACCGAAGGGCGCCCCACCTTCTCGCCGGACACCGTGCGTGCGCACAACACGGCGCCGGGCGGCGGTACGAACGCCACTCCCGAGCCGCCCGCGCCGACGACCGACCCCGGCACGGCCGGCGGCGGCTCGACCGGAGGCGGCACGGCCGGCACGGTGACCGGCGGTGGCAGCGGCGGCTCCTCCGGGGGCAGCGGGACCTCCGGCGGCGGTGGCTCCTCCGGGGGTACCACCTCGTCCGGAGGCGCCGCCTCGTCCGGTGGCGGCACGTCCTCCGGCGGTGCCGCCACCTCCGGCAGCGGCGGCACCGCCACGGGCGGATCCGCAGGCAGCGCCGGCACGAGTAGCGCCGGTACGAGCGGCGGCGGCACGAGCGGTGGTGGCGCCGCCCCGAAGCGGCCGACCACGGGCGCGCCCCCGACCGGCACGCCCGGCGGCTCCGACCGGTCCGGGCCGACGGCTCCGGCGCCCGTGGCCCCCGCACCGGCCACGCCGGCCCCGGACTCCACGGAGTCCGCACCCCCGGCAGCCGAGGGCGCCGAGACTCCCGCCCCGGCCCCGTCGGAGACGCAGGCAGCGGACGGGACCGGGCCCGCGACGCCCACCGCCACCCCGGTCCCGTCGGCGCCCGTGGACGCCGCGGGCCCGCCGGTGATGAACGCGGCACCGGTCGCCGACGCCCCGCACGACACCGGATCGATGGTCCCCGCCGTGGTCGCGGTCGTCCTCGTGGTGCTGCTGGGCGGGGCCACCGTGGTCGCCGCGCGCCGCCGCCGACGGGCCGAGTGATCAGGTGAGCATGCCCGACAAGCACCGCACCGGCCCCCCGCAGTCCGCCCCCGGGCGGGCCGCGGGGGGCCGGCGCAGCCCGCGCGACCTCCACCCCCTGGCGTGGTGGATCTGGGCCCTGGCCCTGGCGACCGCGGCCAGCCGCACCACCAACCCGCTGCTGCTCCTCCTCGTCCTCGCCGTCCTCGGCTACGTGGTCACCGCCCGTCGCACCGAGGCCCCGTGGGCCCGGGGGTTCAAGTACTACCTGTGGCTGGCCCTGACCGTCGTGGCGATCCGGGTGGTCTTCCGGTGCGTCTTCGCCACCGGCATCACCCCGCACGACCACCTGCTCTTCTCCCTCCCGCACATCCCGACGCCCGCCTGGTACGCGGGCATCCGGATCGGCGGCCCGGTCTCCCTGGAGGCCACCCTCTCCGCGGCCTTCGACGGGCTGCGCCTGGCCTGCCTGCTCTGCTGCATCGGAGCCGCCAACACCCTGGCCAACCCCAAGCGGGCGCTGCGTGTCCTGCCCGGGGCCCTGTACGAGCTCGGGGTGGCCGTGACGGTGTCGCTCAGCGTCGCGCCGCAGCTCGTGCAGAGCGTCCAACGCGTCACCCGGGCACGGCGGTTGCGCGCCGGGCAGAGCAAGGGCGTCCGCGCGCTGCGCAGCATCGTCGTCCCGGTGCTGGAGGACGCGCTGGAGCGCTCGCTGCACCTGGCCGCCGCGATGGACTCGCGCGGCTACGGGCGCGCCGGCACCGCCACCCGAGGCTCCCGCCGGGCCACCGGCGCCCTCATGCTGGCGGGCATGTGCGGCCTCTGCGCCGGGGTCTACGGGCTCCTGGACGGTACCGCCCCCGCCGCGCTGGGAGCTCCCGCGCTGCTCGCGGGCGCCGGGCTCTGCGCGGCGGGTCTGGCGCTCGGCGGCCGGCGGGTCAGGCGCACCACCTATCGGCCGGACCGCTGGCGGGCCGCCGAATGGGGTGTCGCCGGGTGCGGTGTGGCCGCCGCCGTCCTGCTGTTCGGGACGGTCGGCTACGACGCCACCGATCTCAACCCCTCCCTGTATCCGCTGAGTTGGCCCAGCCTGCCGCTCGTCCCGGTGGTCGCGCTGCTGTTGGCCGGCGCCGCCGGGGTGATCTCGCCGCCCTCCGGTCGCCCGTCCGGACCCGGCGCCGTGCCGGGACCGGGCGCCGTACCGGGGCAGCGCCCGCCCGGAGCGACGAGGAGCGCCGTCCGTACCGACAGCACCGCCCGCCCGCACACCGAGGTGACCAAGTGATCCGATTCGACCAGGTCGGCGTGGTGTACGACGGCGGGACCGGCCCGGTACTCCGGGACGTCGACCTCCACGTCCCGGAGGGCGAGCTCTGCCTGGTGGTCGGCCGCACCGGGGTCGGCAAGTCCACCCTGCTCGGCGCCGTGAACGGTCTCGTGCCGCACTTCACCGGCGGCACCCTGCGCGGCCGGGTGACGGTGGACGGGCGTGACACCGCCCACCACCCGCCGCGCGAACTGGCCGACGTGGTCGGCGTGGTGGGGCAGGACCCGTTGGCCGGCTTCGTCACCGACACGGTCGAGGAGGAGCTCGCCTACGCCATGGAGCAGCTGGCCGTGCCCCCGGACGTGATGCGCAAGCGCGTCGAGGAGACCCTCGACCTGCTGGGCCTGGCCGACCTGCGCCACCGTGCGCTGTACGAGCTCTCCGGCGGCCAGCAACAGCGGGTCGCCATCGGATCCGTGCTGACCGCGCACCCCCGCGTCCTGGTGCTGGACGAGCCCACCTCCGCGCTCGACCCGACCGCCGCCGAGGAGGTCCTCGCCGCGATCACCCGGCTGGTGCACGACCTCGGGGTGACCGTCCTGCTCGCGGAGCACCGGCTGGAGCGCGTCGTCCAGTACGCCGACCGGGTCGCCTACCTGCCCGGTGACGGCACCGTCGTGCACGGGCCGCCCGCCGAGGTGTTCCGGCACACCGCGATCGCTCCGCCCGTGGTCGGCCTCGGCCGGCTGGCCGGCTGGAGCCCGCTGCCGCTCTCCGTCCGCGACGCCCGCAGGGCCGCCGGCCCCCTGCGGGAGCGCCTGGCCGCGCTTCCCGCCCCGGTACCTCGCCACGAACCCGGCGCCGGGGAGACCGTGTTGAGCGCCGAACGGATCGTGGTGCGCTACGGCCAGGTGGCCGCCGTCCGGGAGGTCACCCTGGACCTGCGGGCCGGGGAGGTGACCGCGCTGATGGGGCGCAACGGCTCCGGGAAGTCGTCCCTGCTCTGGGCGCTCCAGGGCTCCGGCCCCCGGCAGGGCGGCAGCGTGAAGGTCACCCGGCCCGGCGGCGAGCCGCCGAAGGACCCCAAACGCCTCCCCGCTGCCGAGGCCCGGCAGTTGGTCGGGCTCGTCCCGCAGACCCCCACCGACCTGCTCTACCTGGAGTCCGTGGCCCAGGAGCTCGCCCAGAGCGACCGGGAGGCCGCGTCCGCCGAGGGGCCGACCGCACGGCGGATCCTCGACCGCCTCGCCCCCGGGATCCCCGACGGGGCCCACCCCCGGGACCTCTCCGAAGGCCAGAAGCTGGCCCTGGTCCTCGCGATCCAGCTGGCCGCCGCCCCCAGGGTGGTGCTGCTGGACGAACCCACCCGAGGGCTCGACTACCACGCGAAGGAGGCGCTGACCGGCATCGTCGACGCCCTCGCCGCCGAGGGCCGCACCGTGGTGGTCTCCACCCACGACGTCGAGTTCGTCGCCGGCGCGGCCGACCGGGTGGTGGTGATGGCCGAGGGCGAGATCGTCGCGGACGGTCCCACCGCCGAGGTCATCGTCGCCTCGCCCACCTTCGCGCCCCAGACCGCGAAGATCCTCGCCCCGCTGCCGTACCTGACCACACGCCAGGTCGCCGCAGCCCTCGCACCGGTGGAGGCCGCCCGGTGACCGCCGTCCGGATACCCGGCCGGGCCCGGGTCGTGGTGGCGCTGGCCGCCTTCATCGGCCTCGTCGCCTTCACCTGGCCCTTCGTCGTCGCCCCGGGGACGTTCGGTTCCTCCTACGCCCCGCCGCTGATCTTCGGTGCCCTGCTGATCCTGGTGCTCGCCGTCGTGATCGCGGAGATCTCGGCTGGCGGCATCGACGCCAAGGCCCTCGCCATGCTCGGTGTCCTGTCGGCCGTCAACGCGGGCCTGCGCCCGCTCGGCGCCGGGACGGCCGGGGTGGAGACGGTCTTCTTCGTCCTCGTCCTCGCCGGCCGGGTCTTCGGTCCCGGCTTCGGCTTCACGCTCGGCTGCACCTCCCTGTTCGCGTCCGCCCTCCTGACCGGCGGGGTCGGCCCCTGGATGCCCTACCAGATGTTCGGCTGCGCCTTCGTGGGCATGCTCGCCGGCCTGCTCCCCAAGCTGCCGCGCCGCTGGGAGGTCCTGGTGCTGGCCGGCTACGGCGCCTTCTCCGGGTACCTCTTCGGCTTCCTGCTGAACCTCTCGTTCTGGCCGTTCGCGACCGACCCGAACAGCTCGATCGCCTACCTGCCCGGGCTGCCCTTCACCGAACAGTGGCACCGCTACCTGCTGTTCGACCTGGCCACCTCGCTCGGCTGGGACACCGGCCGGGCGGTGACCACCTTCGTCGCCGTCCTCGTGGTCGGTCCCGCCGTCCTCACCGTCTTCCGCCGCGCGGCCCGCCGTGCCAACTTCGAGCCGACCGTGCGGTTCGAGGGCCCGGGCGGCGGCGCCCCGACGGCAGGGGCCGCCGCCCGGCCGGCCGGAACGGCGCCCTCCTGAACGGGAGAGCCGGCCCGCCACCCCTGCCGGGGCGGCGGGCCGTGGGTGCCGGGGCCGGGGTCAGCCGACGGAGACGGCGCTCCAGGCGGCGGCGACCGCCCGGTACTCGGGGCTGTTGGGCCCGTACAGGTCACCGGCGGCGTTCAGCGACGCGGCGCGGGCACCCTTGTAGTCGGTGGTGGACGTCATGTAGACGGTGAGCGCGCGGTACCAGATTTTGGCGATCTTCTGGTTGCCGACGCCGGTGACGCTGGAGCCGTTGCAGGTCGGGCTGGTGTAGGTGACGCCCTTGACGGTCCTGGTTCCGCTGCCCTCGCTGGCCAGGAAGAACCAGTGGTTGCCGACGCCGGAGGAGTGGTGGACGTCGAGCTGGCCGACCTTCTTCGTCCAGCAGTCGGCGGACGATCCGTCCAGTGAGGGCTTGTCGAAGCGGCGCAGCCACGGCGGGGTGGACTGGTCGCTGAACAGGTAGTCCGGCTTGTCGACGGTGTTGTCGGCGTACCACTCGACCATGGTGCCGAAGATGTCCGAGGTCGCCTCGTTGAGGCCGCCGGACTCGCCGCTGTAGCGGAGGTTGGCGGTGGCGCTGGTGACGCCGTGGGTCATCTCGTGGCCCATGGTGTCGAGGTCGACCTGTTCGGGGTCGACGCTGCCGTCGCCGTCGCCGGTCAGCATGCAGAAGCAGGTGTCGGACCACTGGGCGTTGTCCCACTTGGTGCCGACGTGGACGAAGACGGTGGCACCCTTGCCGTCGTTCCTGATGCCGTTGCGGGCGAAGACGTTCTTGTAGTAGTCGTACGTCAGGGCGGTGTTGGCGTGGGCGTCGACGGCGGCGGTGGCGCGGTCGGTGGAGAACTTCCTGCCGTCGCCCCAGACGTTGTCGGCGTCGGTGAAGAGGGTGCCGGAGGTGGGGGTGATCGAGCCGGCGCCGGCGTTGCGCGCGTCCCTGGTCCGGTGGCCGCGCAGGGGGTCGATCAGGGCGTAGCCGCCGGACTGCGGGGTGGTGTCGACGGTGATGTCGCCGGTGTACTCGGAGTGTCCGGTGCCTGCGGCCTGGTGCTCGGAGTCGTAGGACTCGATCTGCTCGCCGCTGCGGGCGTCGGTGACGACGACGCGGCCGGTGGGCTGGCCGTGCTCGCCGGTGCCCCGGACGGTGGTGCGCCAGGCGAGGCGGGGGGTGCCGTCGGCGGCCCAGACGACCAGTTCGGGGCTGCTGGTGGCGTCGGCCACGCCCGGGGCTGCTTCGAGTGCGCGGCCGGCGGTGAGCTGGGCGGGGACCTTGGGGACGATCGAGGCCACGGCGGCGTCGTGGGCGGCGGCGCGGGAGGAGTCCTTGAGCCGGCCGCGGGCGTCCTGGTGGACCACCAGGTCGCCGCCGACGACGGGCAGGCCGAGGTAGGTGCGGTCGAAGCGGACGTGCTGGGTGCCGTCGGCGTCCAGGACGACGTCCTTGACCACCAGGTCCTGGCCGTCGCCGTAGCCGAAGACGCCGGCGTTGTGGGCGACGTTGGACCGGGCCCGGTCGATCGCCGCGTCACGGCCGGTGGGGGCGGCGGAGGCGGTGCCGGCCGTGAAGGTAGCGGCGAGGAGGGCGGCGGTGGCCGCGGTGGCTCCGGCCGCGAGGAGGCGGCGGGAAGAGGAGATGGGGCTCACTCTGACTCCAGTCGGGGTAGCTGCAGGGAAGGAGCTGCCACGAGGTTGACGGTGGTCAGTCAGATTGAGCTAGAGGGGGCGCCATTTCTTGACCAAGTCGTGTCCTGTGCTGATCAAAAATGATCGAGTGCGTTCGACCTGCGTGCACCGTCGACCACCGACGCCGGGCTCCTCGCGCTCTGAGGAACCGTCGCGGACGCCCCGCCGAGGCCGTACCCTCGCGGGATGGACGGATGGGTGGGGGCCTGGACCGGCGGACGCCGGGCCGTGCACGTGGGCAACGTGGCCGACTTCAACGCGCAGTTCCTCGACGAGCGGACGGACCAGGCGCAGCGCGAGCGGCGGCTGCGGCAGGCGCACCACTACGCCGGGATGGCGACCTGCTACAGCCCCGAGCCGGCGGCACTGGTGCTCCCGGCCGAGGTCGAACGGGACTGGATCGACTGGCTGGCCCGGGAGTTGGCGTGGGGCCCGGTCGACCTGCACAGCGGCGTGGCACCCGGCGAAACGGTGGCCCGGGCGCTGGAACGGCGCCCGGCGCTCGCGGAACGCCTCGCGCGCGGCGGCGAGCCGGTCCTCGTCTGGGGCCGGACCGCCGCGCAGGGCGAGGGGCCGGAGCTGGCGGCGGTGCGCCGGTACGAGTCCAAGGCGGCCGCGCACGAGCTGTTCACGGCGCTCGCCCCCGACCACCCGGGCGTGCGGGTGCCCCGCCAGGAGCACGCGGACGGCCCGCGCCGGGCCGCGCGCCGGTTGACGATCCGGGCGGCGCGGGGTCTGACCACCGTGGTGAAGAGCCCGCACGGCGTGGGCGGGTACGGGACCGTCGTGGCCACCCCGCAGGAGGTGTTCGCGGCCGGCGGCGCCCGCGCACTGCTCCGCCGGCTGGTCCGGGAGGAGGTGCTGCCGCCCGGCGGCGCCCTGCTGCTGGAGGAGTTCGTGGACGGCGGACCGGCCGGCTCGGACCGGCTGCGCGACCTCACCTTCGACGCCGTGATCGGCGACGACGGGCGGGTGCACCCGGTGGGCGCCGGGGAGATGGCCGTGGACGGCACCCGCTACCAGGGGGTGACGGTCGGCCCGGGCGTGGTGCCGCCGGGGGTGGCGGCGACCGCCGAGCGGTTCGGGCTGGCGGTGGGGGAGCGGCTGGCCGCGGCCGGCCACCGGGGCTGGTTCGACGTGGACTTCGTCACCGACCGGGACCGACGGCCCGCCCCGACCGAGGTGAACCTGCGGCTCACCGGGCCGGCCGTCGCCTTCGTCCTGCGGCAGCGGCTGGACGAGGTGCGCGGGCCCGGCCACCTGGTCCGCACGCTGGACGCGATGCCGCTGGGCGCCCGGCTCTCCCAGGAGGCGCTGTACGCGCACCTGGACCGGCTGCGCCCGCGGTGCGCCCGGCTCGGCGCGACCGTCCTGCCGTTGATCGTGACGGCTGGCCACGAGCCGGAGCCGACCGTCGGTCTGGCGCTCGCCGCGCACAGCGTCGAGGTGCTGGACGCGGCGGAGGCGCTGGTCGGCGCGGCGCACCACGCGCTGGGCCGGATGTTCGAGGCCCTGCGCTGACCCGCCGTTCGGCGCGCCCCCTCGGCGCGCCCCCTCGGTGCGCCCGTCCTACCGCCGGCCCCGCCGCTTGTCCCGGACCGGGGCGGGCGGATCCCAGAGCATGAAGCGGACCACGACGGCGGCCGAGACCATCAGCGCGACGTTGAACACGTAGACCAGCAGCGACTGCCGGGACCAGTCCGCCTTCGCGCTGGTCCGGTACATGTTGTCCTGCGGCCACCAGGAGGCCAGCAGCCAGAACACCGACAGGTACGTGGCCACCGAGAGCCAGAACGGCCGCCCGAGCTCGACGAGCGCGCCGGGCCCCGCGAGCAGCCACACCACGCCCAGGCCGAACGAGCCCCACTCGAAGAGGTACAGCACCTGGAAGTAGGTGTCGTACGGGGCGGGCACCGCCGAGACGTCCGTGGAACCGGGCCAGAGCGCGTCGGTGAAGACCCAGGCCAGGACCGAGAACGCCAGCGCCACGAAGACCCCGACGCAGCCGACCCCCCTGGCCTCGACCGTGTTGCGGGTCCGTCCGCCGCCCTTGCCGCCGCCGCCCTTCGCGCCGACGGCGCGGCGCGGCGCGGTGTGGTCGGCGGGGGCGGGCAGCGGCAGCGCGCCGTGGTCCAGCTTGCCCGCCCGGGTGCGCGGCAGCTCGGTCAGCGGCACCACGGCGGCCGGCGTTCCGTGTTCCGGCAGCCGGTCGGCGAGGTAGGAGGTGAGCGACCAGCCGTCCACGCCGGTGGCGCCCGGCTCGACGACCGCGTAGCCGACCGTCTCGCGGCGGGTGGGTGACACCTGGACCACGGTGACCACCGCCTCCCGCACGCCGGGGTGCGCGCGCAGCAGGGCCTCGGCGCGGGCCGCCGTCTCGACGCCGTGGGCCACGACGCCTGCGACGGCGGCCTCGGCGGCCAGGGTGACCGCCGTCCCGACGGGGCGGGCGAGGTCGGGCTCCCCGAGCGCGGTCGACGCGCGGGCGACGAACTCCAGGACGCCGTCCGGCCGGAGCCGGCCGTAGTCGCCGGTGAGCAGCACCCGGCCGTCCGGGTCGTACGCGACGTGGGCGTACCGCTGCGCGGTCTCGTCCGCGTGGTTGAGGTAGCCGCGGCCGAGGCCCGCACCGGCGAGTGCGATCTCGCCGAGGGTGCCCGGCGGCGCGGGGGCACGGTCGGGGCCGAGGACGTAGACCCGGACGCCGGGGAACGGCACGCCGACGAGCGAGACCTGGGCGCTCCCTGCTACGTCGCCGGGGCCCGTCGGTTCGTACCAGGTGCTGTCGACGGCGGCCTCGGCCAGCCCGTAGACGTTGATCACCCGGGTCGACGGGCCGAGCAGCTGCCGCAGCATCAGGTGCTCGTCCAGCCAGAACTTGTCGGCGCCGACGGTGAGCACCCGCACGCCCGACAGCAGGCCGCCGAGCGGGCCGCCGGCCACCGCGTCGTGCACCGCGCCGACCGCGGTGTCGGACGCGACGAGGTGGGCCGTGAGCCGGCGCGCGGTGCGGACGTTCAGCTCCAGCACGGTGATCCGCTCGGAGGCCACCAGCGCGGGCAGGTCGGCGATGTCGGCGCTCCGGTCGAGGGTGTGGTTGCGCGGGGCGACCACCAGGGTGGCGCCGGAGCAGAGCGCGCGGACCCAGTCGGAGGTGAAGACGTCGAACTCCAGGCTCGCCGTGGTCAGGATCCGGTCGGCGGGGGAGAGCCCGTAGACCTCGTGCCACCCGCGGTGCAGGGCCAGCAGGTTGCGGTGCTCGATCGGTATGCAGCGGGGCGCACCGGTCGTGCCCGAGGTGGTGAAGACCACCGCCGGGTCCTCCGGTCCGACCGCCACCGTGGGGGAGAGGGCCGGCAGTTCGGCGGTCCCGGCCGCGGCCGGGTCCACGCAGACCAGGGCGCGCGCGCCCGCGTCGGAGAGCCGCAGCCGGTGGCTCTCCTCGGTGACGACGAGTACCGGGTCGGCCTCGGCCAGGACGTGCCGGAGCAGCGGGTCGGGCGCGCTCGGTTCGAGCGGCACGTACGCGGCGCCGGTCTTCAGCACGGCGAGCAGGGCGACGTACACCTCGGTGCCGCGGCCGAACGCCACCGCGGCGCGCCGGCCCGGGGTGAGACCCCGTGCCGCCAGGTGACGGGCCAGCCGGTCGGCCCGGGCGTCGAGCTCCGCGTAGCTCAACTCCCGCCCGGCGCACCGGACGGCGACCGCGTCGGGCGTCCGCCGCGCGTGCTCCTCGAACCGTCCGTGCAGCGTCCCGGCCCGCCCCGAACCGATCCCGACCGGTACGTCCGTCCCTGTCATGAATACGCCCCTCCGCCGTGCCGATGCTGCCTCGCGGGATGGCGCAGAAGCCCTCCGCGGTTCCCCGATACTCCCGCCAACTGCCCCTCCGGAACAGGGGCGTGCGGGGTCGCGCCGGTGTCCACGGCTCGGACGGCAGGGCCGTGGCGGGCCGACGGTTGTACTCTGCACGCGGACGGTCGGCGTCGCGCCCGCCCGGTACGGCGCCGAGGCCGCGCCCCTGCCCCACACCCGCCCCCGGAGGCCCCCCGCCATGAGCACGCCCGATCCTTCCTTCGCCGGCCCGCTGCTGCGCACCCGTGGCGTCGACGTTGTCCGCGGCGGGCGCCACCTGCTGCGCGGGATCGACCTGGAGATCCGGGCCGGCGAGCACTGGGCCCTGCTCGGGCCCAACGGCGCCGGCAAGTCGACCCTGCTCGCCCTGCTCGGCGCGGTCTCCCACCCGACCCGGGGCGAGGTGGACGTGCTCGGTCGCCGGCTCGGCCGGGTCGACGTCCGCGAGCTGCGCGCCCACCTCGGCCACGTGAACCCGCGCCACCCGCTGCGCTCGCCGCTGACCGTGCGGGAGGTGGTGCTGACCGGCCTGACCAACACCATCGAGCCGGACCTGTACCGCAAGCCCGGTCCGGAGGAGCGGGACCGCGCCGAGCGCCTGATCGACACGCTCGGCATGACGGCGGCGGCGGAGTCCCCGTGGACGACCCTCTCCCAGGGCGAGCGCGGCCGGGCGCTGATCGCGCGTGCGCTGATGCCCAGTCCGCGCCTGCTCCTGCTGGACGAGCCGGCCACCGGGCTGGACCTGACCGCCCGTGAGCTGCTGCTGGACAGCCTGGACCTGCTGCGCCACCAGCACCCGGACCTGGCGAGCGTGCTGGTCACCCACCACCTGGAGGAGCTGCCGGAGTCGACCACGCACGCGCTGCTGCTGCGGGAGGGGGAGACGGTCGCGGCCGGCCCGGTCGACGAGGCGATGACGACCGAGCTGGTCAGCGCGACCTTCGGCCACCCGATCAGGATCAGCCGGCACGAGGGCCGCTGGACCGCGCGCGCCGCCGCCCGGCGCACACCGGTGCGCTGAGGCCGCTCCGGCACACCGCGGCGGTGGGCGCCGGGCCGGCCGGGCGCCGGGCGTGCGCCGTCGAGGGGCGCGCCCCAGCCCGCCTCGGTGCGCCCGGTGACGGAGCCGGCCGTGAGCCCCCTTGGCCGGAAACGATCGGTGTACCGACCGGTTTCCCGCAGGGCGACCGCTCTCACCTGCGGTGACGGCCTTACCTATTCTTTACCGTCCCGGGCGTAGACGGCGAAATCTGATGTACATAAGGTATGCCTAAGCTAAGTGGACGGGGGGCCTCACGTGCCGTTGCCACGTCCACGCTCAGCCCTGCCCTCATACGCCCTGCCCGCTGGAGCCCCCATGTCCGCCCGTCGTTCCACCGCAGCCACGCTGCTCACCCTCGCCGTGGCGACCGCCGCACTGGCCGGCTGCTCGCAGAAGAAGGACGACAAGGCGGGCTCCGACGCCGTCAAGGTGAACGCCACCGACACCGCCTGCGAGGTCTCGAAGACCACGTTCCCGGCCGGTCACATCGTCCTCGACATCGCCAACAAGGGGTCGAAGACCACGGAGGTCTACGTCTACGCGGCCGGTGACAAGATCGTCACCGAGCGGGAGAACATCGGCCCCGGGACCAAGGCGACCGTCAACGCCGAGATCAAGGCCGGTTCGTACGAGATCGCCTGCAAGCCGGGCATGGTCGGCGACGGCATCCGCCAGAAGATCACCGTGACCGGCGAGGGCTCGGCGGCGGCGGTCGACCCCCGTCTGACGGCGGCCGTCGACGCGTACCGCACGTACGCCCAGGAGCAGGCGGACGCGACCGTTCCGGCCGTGGAGGCGTTCGCCGCCGCCATCAAGGGCGGCGACCTGGAGAAGGCGAAGTCGCTGTACGCCCCCTCGCGCACGGGCTGGGAGCGGACCGAGCCGGTGGCGGAGAGCTTCGGTGACGTGGACCCGAAGACCGACACCCGTGAGGACGGTCTGGAGCCGGGTCAGGAGTGGACGGGCTGGCACAAGCTGGAGAAGTCGCTCTGGGTCGACGCGGCGGTCGGCGACGCGGAGAAGAAGCTGGCGGACCAGCTGGTCGCCGACCTGAAGGACTGGCAGAAGCGGATCCCCGAGGCCGAGATCACCGCGACCGGCATGGCCAACGGCGCCAAGGAACTGCTGGACGAGGTCGCGACCGGCAAGGTGACGGGCGAGGAGGACCGCTACAGCCACACCGACCTGGCCGACTTCGCCGCGAACGTCGAGGGCGCGAAGAAGGCGTACGAGCTGCTGAAGCCGGTCGCCGCCGAGAAGGACGCGGCGCTGGCGAAGACGCTGGACTCCGAGTTCGCCGCCCTGGAGGCGCTGCTCGCCAAGTACAAGCAGGCCGACGGCTCCTACACCTCGTACGAGAAGGTCACGGAGGCCGAGCGCAAGACGTTCTCCGACGCGGTCAACGCGCTGGGCGAGCCGCTGTCGAAGCTGGCCGCCGCGGTCGTCACCGAATAGCGCCGGGCCCGGCGGCCCGCCCGCACCGCTTCCCGGGCGGGCCGGGCCGCCGCACCGCGCACCACCCAGCCACGCCGCCGTGGCGGCCCGAGC
>NZ_JBHXKE010000172.1:0-21267 GCF_042722765.1 Kitasatospora sp. NPDC058406 | reverse complement strand
GACCAGCCGCAGGGCACAGCAGGGCGCGGTGCGGCCGGGCAGGGCCCGGCCGCACCGGAACCGGCCGGGACGCGCGGCGCCGGACCGGTGGATCCGCCGGTGGACCCCCGTGCCTCGTGGGCCACCTGGACCACCCAGTCGATCATCAGCGGACCGGGCGGAGTGACCACCGCGGAGGTCGGCCCGATCTCCGGCGACCTCACCGTGCACACCACGTGGGTGGACGGTGAGGCCCGCCTCACCGTGCAGTACACGGGGGCACTGGACTGGTACAGCGTGGCGGGAAGCCCGGTGCCGGCGTCCGACGAGGCCGCGGCGCGGGCCGTCCACCAGGCGATGGTCAACGGCGTCAAGTCCGGGCGGGGCGCCGGGGCGCCGTCACCCCCGGCGGGCTGACGGCACGGGCCGACGGCTCTCGGGGCTCCCTCGACTTCCCGGGCCCCGGAGGCTTCGGCCTTCCTTCGGCCACCGGGTCCGCGCACGGGTGCCGGGTCCGCGCACGGGTGCCGCGGCCGGGTTCGGACGGCGGTTCCGCGTCGGGCCCTGCGTCCCGGCGGCGCCTGCCCGGCCCGGTCCCGCCGCCCCCGGCACCCCGTGCCCGGCGCCGGGGGCGGGCGGTCAGCCGCGCGACTCGCCCCGGTGCACCGGGGCGGCGGCCGACCAGTAGCCCGGGTCCACCGGGAGGCGGCCCTTCAGGTCCTCGCGGACCTCGCGGGCCAGCTTGCGGGTGTCGCGGCGGTTCACCGTGGCCCCGATCCCCGCGCCCACCAGCAGCGGTGTCAGGGAGGGCAGCCGGCGCAGCGAGCTGCGGGTGAGCCGACGGCGGACCTGCTGGCGCACCTCGGAGCCGAGGGCCATCGCGGCCAGGCCGGCCGGCTTCACGAGCAGGGAGCCGTCGATGCCGCGGCGGTTGGCCCAGGCGGTGACGTACGCGGTGGCCCGCTGGGCGGTGCTGCCCTGGGCGGGGACGCCGTAGACCTCGTGGAGTTCGGCGATCAGCTTGATCTCGACGGCCGCCACGGCGAGCGTCTCGGCGGCGATCTCCAGCGGCATCGCAGGAGGCACCGGGAGCATCGCGGCGGCGCCGACCCCGGCGCCGAGGGCGCTGGAGGCCCGGCCGGCGCCGACGATCAGCAGCTCGGCGAGCTTGTCGGGGTCGGCGGCACCGGGGTGCTGGGCCCGCAGTGTCGAGAGGCTGCGGACGGGGATGCGCGGCGCCGTGTGGATCAGCTGCTCCGCGAGGGCCCGGCCGCCGTACACGGCGCCCCTGGCCGCGGCCTGACCGCGGGTGCCGAGCCGACGGGCGATGTCGGCGACCAGCCGGGCACCTCGCCGGCGGCCGCGTTCGACGCCGGCGCCGTACTCGACGACCTGTCCCACGGGGCCGCCTGGGACTTCCGGGACGGGGCGTTCCAGCTCCTCGACCAGTTCGGCGAGTTCGTCGGCGACACGGTCCGGGGTCGGCTCGGGCTCACTCCCGCGTCCCGGCTTCCTGAAGATTGCCATGTTCTGCGGGTACCCGGTGGTGCGGCGCGGTACGCACCACCGGTGTCCGGGTCCTGTGACGGTCCCGCCACGGCCGCGTGCCGCCCCCCGCCGCCCCGCCGCGTCACCCGGTGATCTCGACCCCGCGCCAGAACGCCACCCGGTCCCGGACGTGCTCCGCCTCCGGCTTCGGGTCGGTGTAGTACCAGGCCGCGTCGGGGTTGGTCAGCCCGTCGACGTCGAGGGTGTAGTAGGCCGCCGTGCCCTTCCACCCGCAGACGGTGGTGGTGTCGGACGGGCGCAGGTACTCGGCGCGCACCGAGTCGGCCGGAAAGTAGTGGTTGCCCTCGACGACGGTGGTGTCATCGCTCTCGGCGATGACCGTGCCCTGCCAGCTCGCTGTGGTCATACCGCGATTCTGCCCGACGCCGTGCGCGGGGCCCGGCCGTCGGGGCGGGTTCCGGACAGTGGGCGGAGCCCGGTGGCGGCGGGCTCAGGGCAGCGGTTCGGCGTGGACCGGGAAGTGCGGCGTCTGGTGGCCTCCGCTGGCGAGCATCCGCACCTCCCCCGCGTCGCTGATCTCGGCCCGGACGATGCCGCTGGCGTCCTCGTACACCGGGTGGCCGCCGGGGCCGGTCGCGCTGGTGCGGGCGACCACCACGACGTCCTGCGGGGCCTGGGTGCCGGGGGTGCCGGGGAAGGTGAGTGCGTAACGGCTGGCTGAACTCATCGCCGGCCTCCTGGTCCCTGCTCGTCCTGCTCGTCCTGCCGGTCACTCCGGGTCGTTCCGGGTCACCGCCGGTCTGCCGTTGGTCGTCGCCTCTCGTCACGGCCCCGGGCGCTGGTCGCCGCCGCCGAGCCGGTGCGGGCCCGTGGCCGGTGCTAGGCCGAGGCTCCGGCGGACCGTGCGACGGCGCCGCGGACCTCCAGTTCGTCGAGCAGCCGCCCGGTCGCCTCGGCCACGGCGTCCACGGCCCGGTCGAAAGCCTCCCGGTTGTGCGCGGCGGGGGCCCGGAAACCGGAGACCTTCCGCACGTACTGGAGGGCTGCCGCCCGGAAGTCCTCCTCGGAGGCGTCGGGCGTCACGGGTGGTCTCAGCGTCTTGATACTGCGGCACATGCTCCCAGTCTTGCGCGCGAGCGCCCGACTGGCGACCCCCGTACGTCACCGGTCCGCCATGACCGCCACACGGTGTGGTCATCAGACCGGATTAGGATTTCGGCCGAACAATCCTGACTCCTCCCGCTCGTCCCGGAGTATCCCCTTGCCTCTCGCGCTGGTCGCCCTGGCCGTGACCGCCTTCGCCATCGGAACCACCGAGTTCGCCGCCATGGGGCTGCTCCCCCAAGTGGCCGGCGACCTGGACGTCTCCATCCCGCAGGCGGGCTGGCTGATCTCCGCCTACGCCGTCGGCGTGGTGGTCGGCGCTCCGCTGCTCACCGCCTTCGCCGCCGGCCGGCCCCGGAAGACGGTGCTGGTCGCACTCGCCGGGTTCTTCGCCGCCGGAAACCTGCTCTGCGCGGTCGCCCCCGACTTCTGGTCCCTGGCCGCCGCCCGGCTGATCACCGGGCTGCCGCACGGCGCCTTCTTCGGCGCGGGCGCGGTCGCCGCGGCCGAACTCGTCGCCCCGCACCGGCGGGCCCGGGCCGTCGCCGTGATGTTCTCCGGCCTGACCGTCGCCAACATCGTCGGCGTACCGGCCGCCACCCTGCTCGGCCAGCACCTGGGCTGGCGGGCGACGATGCTGGTCGTGGTCGTGATCGGCGTGGCCGGGACGATCGCGATCGCGCGGCTGGTCCCGCACCTGCCCTCCCCCGCCCAGGCCGGCCTCCGGCACGAGCTGGGCGCGTTCCGCAGCGGCCAGCTCTGGCTGGCGCTGGCCACCGTGGTCTTCGGCTGCGGCGGGTTCTTCGCCTGCTACAGCTACATCACCCCGCTGCTCACCGAGGTCTCCGGGTACGCGACCGGGTCGGTGACCCTGGTGCTCGCCCTGTTCGGGGTGGGGATGACGATCGGCAACGTGCTCGGCGGATACGCGGCCGACCGCGCGCTGCGACCGACGGTCTGCGCCGCGTTCCTGCTGCTCGCCGCCGTACTGGCGCTGTTCGCGGTGACCGCACGCACCGAGTGGTCGGCGGCGGTGACGGTGGTGCTGGTCGGACTGTTCGGCTTCGCGATCGTGCCGGCCGTACAGACCCTGGTCCTGCGCGAGGCCCGCGGCGCGCCGACGCTCGCCTCGGCGACCGTGCAGGGCGCGTTCAACCTCGCCAACGCCCAGGGCGCGTACTTCGGTGGGCTCGCCCTCGACGCCGGGCTCGGCTGGACCTCGCCGACGCTGGTCGGCTCCGGGCTGGCGGCCTCGGGGGCGGTGATCGCGGTGCTCGCCTGGGCCCTCGACCGCCGCCGGAAGGCACTGGCCGGGCCGAGCCCGTCGAGCGCTCCCGGCCCGGCTCCGGCCCCCGAGGCCGACGTCCGCGCGGACGCCGGCGACCGGGTGGTGGGCGCCGGGGCCGGCGCGGGCTGCTGAGCGGTACCCGACCGGAGCCGCCCTGGCCGGGACCGGCCAGGGCGGCTCCGCTACGCGGGCGCGCCGGGGGCGGGCGGGACGGGACGGAGGTCCCGGTGGCCCTCGGCCAGCAGGCGGTACCCCTCCGCGTTGACCTTGATGCCGGCGCGCTCGTCCTCGGTCAGCTCCCGCCGGACCTTGGCGGGGACGCCCGCGACCAGGGAACCGGGCGGGACCTCCGTGCCCTGGGTCACCACGGCACCGGCCGCCACCAGCGAGCCGGCGCCGATCCGGGCACCGTTCAGCACGGTGGCGTTCATCCCGACCAGGACGTCGTCCTCGATCACGCAGCCGTGCAGCACGGCGTTGTGCCCGACCGAGATCCGTTCGCCCATCACCAGCGGGAAGCCGAGGTCGGCATGGAGCGTGCAGTTGTCCTGAACGTTGCTGCCGGCGCCGACCGTGATCGCCTCGGCGTCGCCGCGCAGCACCGCGCCGTACCAGACGCTCGCCCCGGCACCGAGTGTCACGCTGCCGACCACGACCGCGTTCGGCGCGACGAACGCGGTCGGGTCGACGGCGGGTGCCCGGCCCGCGACCTCGGCTATCAACGGCTCTGCCATGCTGCGTCCTCCCGGTGACGACCGCCCATCAGGTGCGGGCCATGATGGCATCCCCGGCCGCCGGACCGGCCGGGGGGCCCGGGCCTGCCGACCCGGCGCCGGCCGGGCCGGGTCCGCTCCGGCCGGTCCGGAGCGGCACTCGGTCAGGCGCCGGTCAGTTCCCGTCGGGCACCGGTCAGGTGCGCGGACCGTCCAGCACGCCCTCCACGGACGGCACGACGGTGCGGGGCGCACCGGCGGCGGGGGCCGGCGGCGGGCCGCCGCAGACACCGGTGTTGATCAGGTTGTCGAACGCCGCGTTGGTGGCCGGGAGGTCCGAGACGTCGTACGCGTTGACCGAGGCCGCGAACTGCCGGCGGTTGTCGGCGTCGCCGAACACGAACGTGTTGTAGCCCGGGATGCCACCGGCGTGGCCCCAGACGTCGCCGCAGGCGGTGGGCGTCCGCTGGAGACCGAGGCCGTACTGCGCCTCGCCGCTCTGCGGGGTGACCGCCTTCATCTCGGCCAGCAGGCGGGCGGGCAGCAGCCGGCCCCCGAGCAGGGCCTTGAGGAAGGTGGTGAGGTCGGCCGTGTTCGAGATTCCCGCGCCGGCCGCGTCCGCCATGCTCGGGTCCAGCTCGGTGACGTCGGCCGGGCCGGTGGGCAGCTTGTAGTAGCCGTGTGCGTGCGGACCGGGGACGGTCGTCGAGTGGATCGGCATCGAGGTGGCGGTCAGGCCGAGCCGCCGGACGATCCGGCGGTCCACCTCGTCGGCCCAGCTGCGACCGGTGACCCGCTCGATCAGCAGCCCGATCACGACGTAGTTGGTGTTGGAGTAGTGCCAGCCCTGCCCGGGCGCGAAGTAGGGCTGGTGGCCGTTGGCGATCGCGACGAGCTGCTCCGGCCGGTAGACCGTCCAGCGCCCGGTGTCGAGCCACTGCTGCATCGACTCGGCGCTCTCCTCGTGCGCGAAGGCGTCGTCCTCGGTGTAGTTGAAGAGGCCGCTGGTGTGGTCGAGCAGCTGGCGGACGGTGATGTCGCGTCCACCGGGGACGAGGCCGGGCAGGAAGCGCTCGACCCTGTCGTCCAGGCTCAGCCGGCCCTCGGCGACCAGTTGGAGAACCACCGTGGAGACGAACGTCTTGGTGACGCTGCCGATGCGGAACCGGCCGTCCGCGCCGGCCTTCCGTCCGGTGGCGAAGTCGGCGGTGCCCGCCGCGCCCTTCCACACCGACCGGCCGCGCTCGCTGACCCTCGCCAGCGTGGCCGAGGCCCCGCCCTGCTCCACCATCCTGCGTACCGCGTCGTCCAGCGCCTTCACGTCGACGCCCTTCCCGGCTCCCGCCACGACCACTCCGTCCCGCCCGGGCGCGCCGTGGGCACCGGCCGCCGGGGCGACCACGCCCACCAGGCCGGCGCCGGCCAGCGCGACCGCGAGCACGCGGACCGCCGCGCCGCGCCGGCGCCCGGGCCTCGCCACCCCCGCCCGGTCCGCGGTCTCGCCGCCGACCCCGCCGTCCACCGTTCCCCTGTACGTCCCGGCCATGATGCCTCCCGAATCAGCGCCGACGGGTGTCGACAACACCCTTGCCTTCCATGGCAGCTGACACTCTGCCAGCCGTACACGAAGGAGGCGTCAGCCCCTGGTCCGGACCTTCTCCGCCCCTGGTCCCATCCTTTGTCGCGTGTCGCTCACCCTCAGGTCGGCGGCGCCCCCGACGGGCCTCGGGGTGCGCCTCCGACCAGGGGTGGAGACGCCGGGACGGAGACTCAGGGGCGGAGACTCAGGGGCGGCGGCCGGGCGGCGGCCGGCACCGGCCTCGGGATCAGGCGACCGGGGCCTTCACCCGCAGCACCTCGACGAACGCCCGGAGCCACGCCGGGTGGTCGGGCCACGCCCGCGCCGAGACCACCACCCCGTCGACCACCGCTTCGCCGTCCACGTAGCTCGCGCCGGCCGCCCGCACGTCCGGCTCCAGGGCCGGGTAGGCGGCGCTGGTGCGCCCGGCCAGGACCCCGGCGGCGGCCGGAACCAGCGGGCCGTGGCAGATCTGCGCGACCGGCTTCTCGCTCTCGAAGAAGTGCCGGACGATCCGCTGCACGTCCGGATCGTTGCGCAGGTACTCGGGAGCACGGCCACCGGGGATCACCAGCGCCACGTAGTCGGCCGGGTCGACGTCGGCGAACGCGACGTCGGCGGGCCAGGTGTAGCCGGGCTTCTCGGTGTAGGTGTCGAAGCCGTCGACGAAGTCGTGCACGACGAACTGGAGCCGCTTCTTGGCAGGGGCCGCGATGTCGACCTGGTAGCCCTCCTCGCGCAGCCGCTGGTAGGGGTAGAACACCTCCAGTGACTCCGCGGCGTCCCCGGTGACGAGCAGGATCTTCGATGCCATCGCGACATCCCTCCGAATCGATCGATCGTCAGTTCTGTGACAGGCCCCGCCTGATGGGATCCCGGCGCGGGCCGCACCCAGCGTTCCGCGCCGTACGGCGCCCGCGCAACAGGGCGCACGGGCATCCGACGGCGCATGTGCGCCCCCGTGCGCCGGACATGGGCGGTGCACGCCCCCTGAACGGCCTGCGCCTAGACTCCCTGCTGCCCGCACCCCTGCCCACGGAGGGAATCCGCCCCGATGTCGGACCGCACCACCTACCTCGTCCTGCCCGGCTACCAGAGCTCCGGCCCGGACCACTGGCAGAGCCGCTGGGAGGCGGGCGACCCGGCGTTCGTCCGGGTCGAGCAGGCGGACTGGGACCACCCGGACCCGGTGGACTGGGTGGCCCGGGTGGACGCGGCGATCGTTGCGGCGGCGGCGCACGGGCCGGTGGTGCTCGTGGCGCACAGCCTGGGCTGCGCGACGGTGGCCCGCTGGGTGGCCGGGGCGCCGGCCGCGCAGACCGCTCTCGTCCGGGGCGCCCTGCTCGTCGCCCCCGCCGACATCGACCACGCCGACGTCCCCGAGCTCCTGGGCTTCCGTCCGGTCGCCCTGCCGCGGTTCCCGTTCCCGGCCGTCGTGGTCTCCAGCACCGACGACCCGTGGGTCACGCCGGACCGTGCCCGCCACTTCGCCGGTTCCTGGGGCGCCCGCTACGTCGAGCCGGGCGCGTACGGGCACCTCAACTCCGACTCGGGGCTCGGCGACTGGCCGGAGGGCCGCCAGCTGCTCGCCGGGCTCTGACACGACGACGGCGCAGCGGCGGCGGACTCGGCGGCGGCGGACCCGGCGGTCGCGGACTCGGCAGCCGGTGACGACGGGGGCCGCCGGCGGGGCGGACCGGCCGGCATCCCAGACTTCGGGGATGGGAAGTGGATCAGCCCTCCGGACAGAATCGGGGCAGACCGACTACCCGAAGGGTGTGCACCGATGAACCGTCTCTCCCGCTCGTTCGCCGTCCTCGCGCTCAGCGCCACCGCCCTGCTCACCGGGACGGCGGCCGCCCAGGCCGCCGCCCCGCCCGGCGCCACGACCGGGGACCTCACGGTCGACCCCAAGCCGGTCGAGCAGGTCGCCGCCGCCTACAGGTGCGACGTCGAGTACACCGTCGCCTACTACAGCTACCGCCAGCAGGGGTACCCCGAGCTGGAGTCCCTGCTGCACGCGGAGAAGACCTACGCCCTCTGCGCCGCGGCGGGCTGACCGGCGCCCGGCTCGCCCGGGCCGGGGCCGGGCCCGGTGCGTGACCGCGGCCGGCCCCCTCCCGTTCCCCGGGGCGGGGTTGCCCGGGCGTGACGGGAGCGGTTGGCGGGGCGGTCCCGTTCTCCGGGCGGGCGGTGGGTGTCGGAACTTCTCCCGCAGTTCGCCCGGAGGCCACCCGGCCGGGCGCGACGGCTCCTAGTCTGCGGGCGACGACCCCGACGCCACGCCACCAGGGCGACCAAGGAGAACCCATGACGAACCGTCCGCTCGACGGCAGCAGCCCGGCGGAGCCCGCCGAGGGCACCGGATCCTCCCGCCGCCGCTTCCTGCGCGCCACCGGCGCGGCCGGGATCGGCGCGGCGGCGTTCGCCACCGCCGGTGCCGGGGAGGCCTTCGCGGCCCCCGGCGGGGACCGGCCGGACGCCGAGCAGCCCGCCGCCGACGAGCGCGCCGCCGCCGCGGGCCGTCCGTCCGGCACCCGCCCGCCGGTCCGCACCGGTACCGGCCTGGACCGGCTGCCGCACCCGCTGATCGTCGGACACCGCGGTGCCCCCGGCTACCGCCCGGAGCACACCCTGGGCTCGTACGACCTCGCCCTCCAGCTCGGCGCGGACGTCATCGAGCCGGACCTCGTCCCGACCAAGGACGGCCACCTGGTGGTCCGGCACGAGAACAACATCACCGAGACCACGGACGTCGCCGACCACCCGGAGTTCGCGGGCCGGAAGACCTCGAAGACCATCGACGGCGCGGCGCAGACCGGGTGGTTCACCGAGGACTTCACGCTCGCCGAGCTCCGCACCCTGCGGGCCAAGGAGCGGCTGCCGCAGCAGCGTCAGCGGAACACGGTCTACGACGGCCGCTGGGCGATCCCCACCTTCCGCGAGGTGGCCGACTTCGCCCGCAAGCGCGGTCGCGAGCTGGGCCGGGACGTCTGGGTCTACCCGGAGACCAAGCACCCCAGCTACTTCCGGTCGATCGGCCTGCCCCTGGAGGAGCGGCTCGCGGACGAGCTGCGCCGCACCGGGCTGGCCGGGCGCAACGGGCGGGCGATCCTGCAGTCCTTCGAGCCGAGCAGTCTCCAGCGGCTCGCCAAGCTGGTCGACAACCCGCGGATCCAGTTGCTCGGCGGCGCGGCCAGCCGGCCGTACGACTTCGAGCTGGCCGGGGACCGGCGCACGGTGGCCGACCTCGTGACCCCGGCCGGGCTGCGCTGGATCGCCGGCTTCGCCCACGGCATCGGCCCGACCACGCAGCTGATCGCACCGGTCGACGCCACCGGCAAGCTCCTTCCGCCGACCACGCTCGTCCGGGACGCACACGCGGCCGGCCTGCTGCTGCACCCCTACACGGTGCGCAACGAGAACGGCTTCCTGCCGCTCGACTACCGCAAGGGCACCGACCCGAACGCGTACGGCGACGCGATCGGCTGGGCCCGGTACCTGTACGAGCTGGGCGTGGACGGGTTCTTCACCGACCAGACCGACACCAGCGTGCTGGCCCGCCAGGACTTCTGGGCCGCCAAGGGCGTGCACTGACACCCGGCGCTCCCGGCTGAACGACCGTGCCCCGGACCGTCTCGGACGGTCCGGGGCACGGTCGTCGGCGCGTCGCCGGACCCGGCCGGGGTCAGCCGTCGGCGGACCCGTCGTCGGACTGTGTCTGCGCCTGCTCGTCCGGCTTGGTCTGCGGCTGGACGGGCTGGACGGGCTTGGCCGGCTGGGTCGGCTGCGAGGTGCGCGGCCGTCCGGGGGCGGTGTTGCGCCCGCCGGGCCAGGTCGGCGCGGTGTCCGTCGCGGAACCGCCCGGCCACGGGGAGCCACCGGAACCGGTGGGGCTCCCGGACGGGTCGCGCTTCGGCGGCGGGTCCGGGATGTGGACGGTCGCGAACTCCTTCTCGGGCATGCCCTTGACGGCGTCGCTCATGCCCATCTGCCAGATCGGTCCCGGGCCGGTGGCGCCGAAGACCTCCTCGTAGTACCGGCCGCCGATCCTGATGTTCTTCATCGGCACGCCCTTGGCCGGGCCGCCCAGCCAGACCGAGGCGGCCAGGTTGCCGGTGTAGCCGCTGAACCAGGCCGACTTCTTCTCGTCGCTGGTACCGGTCTTGCCGGCGATCTGCCGGTCGTCGTCGAGGCCGAGGTCGCGCCCGGTGCCGCCCTTCTCGGTGACGCCGAGCAGCACGGTGTTGATGACGTCGGCGGTGTTCTCGGAGAGCACCCGGTCGCACTTGGGCGGGCTGACCGGGATCTCCTTGCCGTCCACCGTGCTGATCCTGCTGATCGCGAGCGGCGCGCAGTAGGTGCCGCGGGCGGCGAAGGTGGCGTAGACGTTGGCCATCGCCAGCGGGCTCACCTCCTGGGTGCCCAGGCCGAGGGCCGGCAGCTCCTCCAGCGGCTTGCCGCTCGCCTTGCCCGCCACGCCGAGCTTGTTGGCCATCTGCTTGACCGCGCAGAGGCCGATCTCCTGCTCCATCTGCACGAAGTAGGTGTTGACCGAGAGCGCCATCGCCTCCTTGAGCTGGTACGGGCCGACCTCGCCCGCGGACTCGTTGGGGATGGTGCCGTTCTTCTTGTCGTTCTTCGCCAGGTTCTTCCAGGTGCCGTCGCAGGTGCTCATCGTCGGCCATTCCATCCGGTTCGGCGACGGGTAGGACTGCGTGGCCGGCAGGCCGGCCTCCAGGGCGGCGGCGGCCACGATCGGCTTGAAGTTGGAGCCCGGCTGGAAGCCGTTGCCACCGCCCATCGCCGCGTCGACGTTGTAGTTGACGACGGTCTGGTTCTTGTTCGGGTCGAGCCCGTACGGGCGGGTCTGGGCCATTGCCAGGATCCGGCCGCTGCCCGGCTCCACCATGGTCATCGCCGCGGAGACCGGGTCGGTCACGTTGACCCGCTTGGTCACCGCGTTCTGCGCGGCCGCCTGCTTGACCGGGTCGAGGGTGGTGTGGACGGCCAGGCCGCCCTGGTCCCACAGCTTCTTGCGTTCGGCGGCGGTCTTGCCGAAGACCGGGTCCTGTTTGACCACCCGACGGACGTACTCGCAGAAGAAGCCCATCCCCGACTGCGCCGTGATGCAGCCGTTCTGCGGCTCCTTGTAGCGCAGGCCGAGCGGCGCGGCCTTGGCCTCGCGGGCCTGCTCCGGGGTGAGGTGCTTGTTCTCCACCATCTTGTCGATGACGGTGTCGCGGCGCTTCTGCGCGGCCACCGGGTGGAGCTTCGGGTCGTACTGGGAGGGGTTCTGCACCAGCCCCGCCAGGGTCGCCGCCTCGGGGACGGTGAGGTCCTTCGCGTCCTTGCTGAAGTACCGCTGGGAGGCGGCCTGGATGCCGTACGCCTGGCGGCCGTAGAAGGTGATGTTCAGGTAGTTGGTGAGGATCTGCTCCTTCGTCAGCTCCTCCTCCAGCTTGATGGCGTACTTGAGTTCCTGGATCTTGCGGCCCAGGGTCTTGCGCTGGGCCGCCAGCACGGCCGCCTGGTCGTCACCGGCCTTCTCGACGTTCACGTTCTTCACGTACTGCTGGGTCAGCGTCGAGGCACCCTGGACGGTGGCGCCGCTCTCGGCGTTCTTGGAGATGGCCCGCAGGACACCCTTGAGGTCGACCGCGCCGTGCTCGTAGAAGCGGGCGTCCTCGATGTCCACCTGGGCCTGGCGTATCAGCGGGGACATCTGGTCGGCGGCGAGCACCGTGCGGTCCCGCTCGAAGACCTTGGCTATCAGGCCGCCCGTCGAGTCGTATATCCAGCTCGCCTGGGTGAGCGGCGGGGTCCTGAAGTCGTCCGGGATGTTGTCGAATCCGTCGACGCTGTTCTTCACCCCGAGGCCGAGGGCGCCGGCCGCCGGCAGGGCGATGCCCGCCAGCAGGACGCCGGCCAGGGTGCTGTAACCGAGGAACTTCACCCCGTGGCCGAGCAGGCCCAACGGGGTCTCGCGGCGCCGGGGACGTGGCACCCAGGTGTCGAAGGGCTCCGGGGAGGCGTTGCGGCGGCTTCTCCGTGACATAGTCGGAACACTACGTCCACGAAAACCGCGCGAGGGGCCGGTGTTGGCCAACCTTGGTCACAAATCGGCGACAGATCGGCCTGGTTGGCGACGGCAGGTGGGCGGGTCGACGAACGATCCGCCGGACGAGGCGCCCGTTCGCACACGTGCCGACGGTTGGATCAAGGCGGCGGCAGCCGGTCGGCCGGCCGACGGCGCACGGACAGACCGAAGGGGCGGACGGGCGGCGGTCCTGCGGAGCAGGCAGGCCCGGGTACCCGGGCCGGCCCGGCGCGGCCCGCGCGAGTGGACCGGACGGGCGCCCGGCGGGCGCCGTCAGTCGCTCTTCCTCTTCCGCCGAAGGCCCAGGACCGCCCCCACCACGGCCGCCAGGAAGAGCACGCCGAGGGCCTGGTCGAAAGGACCGTCCGAGGAGCCCCCGGGGGCCGACGCGTCCGGCGACGCACCACCGGGCGGGGCGGCGGCACCCGGCGTCGGGGTGGCGGTCGGACGGGGCAGCGGCTTCACGGTGTCCGGAAGCTGACCGTCGTCCAGCGGCGCGCGCCAGACCGGGCTGCCCTTGCCCTCGCTGCCGTAGAGCAGGGCCCGGCCGTCCGCGCTGAAGGTGACGGACTCGCCTTGCTGCTGGAACGGGGTCGTGAGCGCGCCGAGGGGGGCCGGCGCGCCGTCCTTCCAACGGTAGAGGGCGGCCGAGAAGTAGCCGCGCAGGACGAGCCTGGTGCCGTCCGGGGAGAAGGCGCCGTCGGTGATCCACGAGACCTCGCCGATCCGGCGGAAGGTGTTGACACCGGCCGGGGAGAGCTTCTCGGGCCCCTGGTAGAGGCCGCCGCCGCCCTGCCGCTTGCTGGCGATGTAGGCGCGGCCGGTGACGGGGTGGACCATCAGCGCCTCGGCGTCGCGCGGCCCGTCCTCGTAGCGGACCTTGTAGCGCGCCACCTCCACCGTCTGGTCGCGGAGTTCGGCGGGTTCGGCGAAGGCGTAGATCCAGACCTCGGGCCACTTGCCGCCGAGGTTGTCCCCGATGTCGCCGAGGTAGAGCCGACCGTCCGGACCGAGCGAGACCGCCTCGACGTCGCGCGGTTCGACGCCGCGCAGGGTGACGGTCGCGACGGTGCGGCCCCCGGAGTCGACCGCGTAGACGTACGGGCCGTCGTCGCTGTCGTTGTGGGTCCAGTAGACGCCGGGGTGGACCTGGCTGGCGGCGAGCCCGCTGGACTCGGTGATTCGCGGGTCGGTGAGGGTGAACGCCTCGCCGGGGCCGTCGGCGGCGCGGGCGGGCGGTGCGCCGACCGCGAGGACGGCGCAGGCGCCGGTGCAGACGGCGAGCAGCGCGGTGGAGAGCCGCACGGCCGCCCCGGGGCCGGCGGGGTGCGTCGTCGCCGGCCTCTTCGTTCGCATCCTCAGCACCAGCCGATCCTCCCACGGCTCCCGCGACCGGGCCGGACTTCCCTTCTCGTCACCTTGACGAGATCCAGTGGCGCCCCATATCGTCGGCGTGACGACAAGGGGAACGCACTCATGGCCGACATCACCAGGCGCTTCGGACTGCGCCACCTGCGCGCCGTCCCGACCGCCCACATCCGCCACTTCCGGCGCGGCCGCCTCACGCACGACGGCACCGGGCTCGCCTTCTGGTTCCGCCCGCTCACCGCCGCCCTCTCCGAAGTCCCGGTCGACGACCGCGAACTCGCCATGCTCTTCCACGCCCGCACCGCCGACTTCCAGGACCTCACCGTCCAGGCCACCCTCACCTACCGGATCACCGACCCGGCCACCGCCGCCACCCGCGTCGACTTCGGCATCGACCCCGACACCGGCGCCTGGCGGGCCGCCCCGCTCGACCAGCTCGCCACCCTGCTCACCGAGACCGCGCAGCAGCACGCCCTCGGCCTGCTCGCCCGCACCCCGCTCGCCGCGGCGCTGGCCGACGGCGTCGCGACCGTCCGCGACCGGATGTCCACCGGTCTCACCGCCGAACCGCGGCTCGCCGAGACCGGGCTCGCCGTCATCGCCGTCCGCGTCGTCGCCCTGCGCCCCGAACCCGAGGTGGAACGCGCGCTGCGCACCCCCGCCCGCGAACTGGTCCAGCAGGAGGCCGACCGGGCCACGTTCGAACGACGGGCCGTCGCGGTCGAGCACGAGCGCGGCATCGCCGAGAACGAACTCGCCAACCGGATCGAACTCGCCCGGCGGGAGGAACAGCTGATCACCCAGCAGGCCGCCAACACCCGGCTCAAGGCCGAGGACGACGCCGCCGCCGACCGGATCCGCACCGACGCCGAGGCCGAGCGCCGCAGCAGGCTCGCGGTCGCCGAGGCCGAGGCCGCCCGGGCGCTCGGCGACGCCCGGGCCTCCAGCGAGGCGGCCTGGCTGGCCGCCCACCAGCAGGCCGACCCGGCCGTGCTGCGGGCTCTCGCCCTCATGCGGCTGGCCGAGCACCTGCCGCGCATCGACAACCTCACGCTCACCCCGGACCTGGTCACCGGCCTGCTCGCCAAGCTCGGCGCCATGGGCGGTCCGGCGGGTGACGGTCCGGCGGGCGGCGGTACGGCGGGCGGCGGGGGCGCGCGGTGACGCTCGCGCCCCGGGCGGTCCTGGTCCACCGCCGCACCGAGTACGAGGAACTGGTCGCCCACCACGGGACGCCCGGCCAGGCCTCGTACTTCCTGCACAGCCGGGGCCGTTCGATCGAGGACGTCGAGCGGCGCCACCGACGGCAGGCCGAGGCCCTGGCCCGGGCCGCCGGCGCCGTCCCGCTCGACTGGCGCCGCACCCGGGTCGAACGGGCCGACCTGCCCAGGTTCCTCTTCGAGCCGGAGGACGTGGTGGTCGTGGTCGGCCAGGACGGCCTCGTCGCGAACGTCGCCAAGTACCTCGCCGGGCAACCCGTGATCGGGGTGGACGCCGACCCCGGCCGCAACCCCGGCGTCCTGGTCCGGCACCGCGCGGACGCGCTGCCGCTGCTCCTGCCGGCCGCCGCCGGCCCCGGGGTCTCGCGGCGCGTCGAGGAGCGCACGATGGTCGAGGCGGTGGCCGACGACACCCAGCGGCTGCTCGCGCTCAACGAGGTCTACGTCGGGCAGCCCGGCCACCAGACGGCCCGCTACCGCCTGGCTGTCGAGGGCCTCCCGGGGGACGCTCCGGACGGCCCCGACGCCGGCGAGGCCCAGGCGTCCTCGGGCGTCCTGGTCGGCACCGGCACGGGCGGCACCGGCTGGTGCCGCTCCGCCTGGCTGGAGCGCGGGGCCCCGCTCGCCCTGCCCGGGCCGGACGCCGCCGCACTCGCCTGGTTCGTGCGCGAGGCCTGGCCCTCCCCCGCCACCGGCACCGGCCGGGTGCACGGGCTGCTCGACGCAGGCCACCGGCTGGTCCTGACCGTCGAGTCGGACCGGCTGGTCGCGTTCGGCGACGGCATCGAGAGCGACGCCCTGGAACTCGCCTGGGGCCAGACCGTGCGGGTCGGCGTCGCCGCCGCCCGGCTGCGGCTGCTGGTCTGAGGCCCGGGCGGGGCCGTACGCCCCGGGTCGCGGCCCCGCGACCCGGGACACGGCTCAGGCCGGGCCTGCGGCCTCGGTGTGGCGGACGACCGCGACCGGGCAGTGGGCGTGCTGGATGACCGCCTGGCTGGTGGAACCGAGCAGCAGACCGGCGAAGCCGCCCCGGCCGCGGGCGCCGACCACCATCAGCTGGGCGTCGCGGCTCGCCTCGATCAGGGCCGGGCGGGTGTGCTGCTCCACCAGACGGATCCGGACGTCGACGTCCGGGTACTTCTCGCGCCAGCCGACCACCGCGTCGGCCGGGACCGGCTCCGCCCGGTCGGCCGGACCCGTGTGGGGGTGCCAGGCGTGCAGAGCGGTCAGCGGGGCCCTCCGTGCGGTGGCCTCCGCGAAGGCGAAGCCCACCGCCTCCGCGCCCACGCCCGAACCGTCCACCGCGACCAGCACGTCGCCCTCCGGATCCGGCCGGCCGCGGACGATCAGTACCGGGCAGGCCGCGTGCGCCGCCAGGTGCACCGCCACCGAGCCGATTACCAGGGCGCTGAACCGGCCGAGCCCGCGGCTGCCGACCACGACCAGGCTCGCGCGGCGTGACCGGCCGGCCAGCACCCCCAGCGGCTCCCCGGTGGCGAGTTCGGCCTCGACCTCCAGGGCGGGATCCAGGGCCCGGGCCCGGCGTCGCGCGTCCGCGAGGACGCCCTCCGCCTGGTGGCGCAGCCCGCCCTCGGCCGGGCCGTTCGGGGAGGGGCCGAGCGACACGTGCATCAGCGGCCAGATGAACGCGTGCACGATCTTCAGTCCGCAGCCGCGCAGCCGGGCCTCGCGGACCCCGACGTCCACGGCGGCCAGGCTCGCCTCCGAGCCGTCCACACCCACCAGTACCGGGTCGCTCATCCGTTGCCTCCGCGCTGTCGGGTCCACCTGTTGCCGCCTGCCGTCCGCCGTCGCCCACCCGCGCCCGCCGCCGTCCACCGGACGCCGCCGGGCGCAGCCGGGACGTCTACGGGGTGTCGGCGTCCGCGCCCCGCTCCTGCTCGCGCACCCGCTCGTAGGGCACCACGGCGACCGGGCACGGGGCGTGGTGCAGGACGGCGTGGGCCACCGCGCCCACGTGGACGCCCACCGGCGATCGGCGCACCCTGCGCCCCACCACCAGCAGCTCCGCGTCCGCCGCGCGCTCGGCCAGCACCCGGGCCGGCCGCGCGTTCACGGTCTCCTCCACCACTGTCGCCTGCGGGTACTTCTCGCGCCACGGCAGGATCAGGGCGGCCAGTTCGCGCCGCGCCTGCGCCGACATCTCGCCGGTCACGTCGACACCGGCCGCGATGCCCGCGTACTGGTAGGACGGCGGAAGCGTCCACGCGTACACGGCGCGCACCGGCAGCCGCAGCCGCGCGGCCGACTCGAAGGCGTGGGCGAGCACCTCGTCGGCGCCGTCGTACGGGTCGACGCCGGCGACGACCTCCGCCCCGGCGGGCGCGTCCGGGTCCTCGCCGCGGCGGACCAGCACCACCGGGCAGGCCGCCCGGCCGAGCACCCGGTGGCTCACCGAGCCCACCAGGAACCCCGCCACCGTGCCCAGCCCGCGCGAACCGAGCACCAGCAGCCCGGCCTCACCGGCCTCCCCGACCAGGGCGCGCACCGCGTCGCCCGGCACGTGCACGGCGGTGACCGCCGCTTCCGGGCACCGGTCCCGCGCCCTCAGCTCGGCCTCGCGCAGCACCACGTCCGCCTGCCGCCGCTCCAGGTCGGCCGTGCCCAGGACCGCCAGCGGCGTGACCGGGCTCGGCCAGGCGTGCACCAGCCGCAACGGCGCGCCGCGGCGGGACGCCTCGTCGGCCGCCCAGTCCAGGGCCGCCAGGCTTTCCGGCGAACCATCGACACCGACCACGACGGGAGCGGACATGGGGGACCTCCGGCATTCGTTCGGAGCGGCCGGGCGGGGTACCTCCCCGGCCGCACCCACCACCCTTCCCGCCGCGGCCCCGTGCACCCAGGGCCCAAGGTCCCCCGCCCGGAGGACCGTCCGGCCCCTGGGACCTGCGGCGGCCCCGAGGCCCCGCGGCGGCGCGGCCAGCGCCGGGCCGCTACGGCAGCGTGAGGATCCGGGGACCGGCCTCGGTGACCGCCACGGTGTGCTCGACGTGCGCGGCCCGGCTGCCGTCGACCGTGCGGATCGTCCACCCGTCCGCGTCGGTGGCGTGCTCGTCCTTGCCGCCTGCGGTGAGCATCGGCTCGATCGCCAGCACCAGCCCCGGCTTCAACGGGAAACCCCGGCCCGGACGGCCCTCGTTCGGGACGTCCGGTTCCTCGTGCATCCGCCGGCCGATGCCGTGGCCACCGAACCCCTCGGGCAGACCGTAGCCCGCCTCGCGCGCCACGCTGCCGATCGCGTGCGCGACGTCGCCGATCCGGTTGCCGACCACGGCCGCCGCGATCCCGGCCTCCAGCGCCCGGCGGGTGGCGGCGATCAGCTCGGAGTCCTCGGGACGCGCCGTGCCGATGGTGAAGCTGACGGCCGCGTCGCCGGCCCAGCCGTCCAGCACGGCCCCGCAGTCGATGCTGACGAGGTCACCGTCGCGCAGCCGGTAGCCGTCCGGGATCCCGTGCACCACCACGTCGTTGACGGAGGCGCAGATCACCGCCGGGAACGGTACCGGCGCGAAGCTCGGCCGGTACCCGAGGAAGGGTGAACTCGCGCCCGCGGCCCGCAGCACCTCGCGCGCCACCCGGTCCAGCTCCAGCAGGCTCACCCCGACCGCGGCGGCCCGCTCCACCTCCGCCAGCGCCGTGGCGACCACCCGACCGGCCTCCCGCATCGACGCCAGCGACGCCTCCGACTTGAACTCCACCATGCGATACCTCACTCCTGAGGAGCCAACGCCTCCGCGGGGTCGGCCTCCAATTCTTATACCGGTATTTCTATCACGGTCGGAGGGCGTGCGGGACCTGCGGCCGGGCACGGGGCCGCACCCGGCCGGGCCACGGGGCGTCCGGGCCACGGAAGGCGCACCCCGGGATGTGGGTCCGGCCGGAGTCACCGAGCCTGGGTTCATGGGATCGATCGTTGTCCTCTTCGAGACGGAGCCCGACCGGGCACTCGGCCCGGACGGAGTCGAGCCCGCGGTGCTGGCGGTGCACGCCGCGGGCGCCGACCCGGACGTCCCCGAGGATCCGCAGCCCCGCACCCTCTGCGGCCTGGACACCGGCCCGATGGAGCACTCGCACTACCGGCCCGCCCGGCCGGGCGAGCCCTGGTACCCGCCGGGGCTGACCGACCGGCGCTGCGCCGAGTGCGAGCGGGCCCTGAGGACACGGTGACCGGGCACGCCGACCGCGGGGCGGCGGCGGGGCGGGTGGCTCTCCGCCGTCGGCGACGAACCTGACGGGAGCCGATGACCGGGGGCGCTGCCTCCCGCCACGGCGCTGGCCTACCATCGGGGCATGGTGAGGACTCCGCTGACCCCTTGGGAGCGCGAGCGCGGCGAGCGCTTCGGTGCGCTGCTTCGCGAGGCGCGTGGCGCGCGCAGCATGGTGGAGGTGGCGGCGGCGGCCGGCATCTCGGCCGAGACGCTCCGCAAGATCGAGACGGGACGCGCGCCGACACCCGCCTTCTTCACCGTCACCGCCCTGGCCTACGCCCTCGGCCTCTCGCTCGACGACCTCGCCGCCGCGTGCGGCGCCCTGGCCGACGACGAGGCGCTCTCGGCGTAGCCGCCGCGCGGCGAGCACGACGGACGGGTCGCGCAGGTCGGACGGGCATGCAGGTCGTGCGGGTCGCGCACGGGCCGAACGGCCGGGTGGGGGGCCGGCCGTTCGGGGCTGCGGTGGCTCCGGCGCACCTCAGGCGGTGATGCCGCCGTCGAGGACGAGGTCGGCGCCGACGGTGTAGGCCGACTCGGGCGAGGCCAGGTGCAGGACGGCCGCGGCGACCTCCTCGACGGCACCGGCGCGACCCACGGGAACGTCGCCCTTCATCCGGTCCGCCTTGTCGGCGGCGGTCTCGCCCGGGCGGGAGGACATGCCGGTGTCGACCGGGCCGGGGCTGACCAGGTTGATCCGCACGCCTTCGGCGATGTGGTCGCGGGCGGCGCTGCGGGTGAGCGCGGCGACGGCGGCCTTCGAGACGGCGTAGGCGCCCAGGCCCTCCAGACGCATGTGGACGCCCAGGTTGGAGGCGATGTTGACGATGGCTCCGCCGCCGTTGGCCCGCAGGTGGGCGATCTGGTGCTTCATCGCGAGCCAGGTGCCGGTGAGGTTGGTGTCGATCAGCCGCTGCCAGTCGTCCTCGGCGACGTCGGCGACCGGGCCGAGGCCGCCGAGTATGCCGGCGTTGTTGACCGCGATGTCCAGCCCGCCGAGCTGTTCGACGGCCTCCCGGACCAGTCGGGCGGCGTCCTGGCCGTCGGCCACGGAGCCGACCAGGGCCACCGCGGTGCCGCCCTCGCCCTCGATCAGGGCGACCGTCTCGGCGAGCGCGCTCGCGGTCCGGCCGGCGACGGCCACCCGGGCCCCTTCACGGGCGAAGGCGAGGGCGACGGCGCGGCCGATGCCGCTGCCACCGCCGGTGACGAGGACGGAGGTACCGGTGAAGCGCGTGGTGGTGCGGGTCATGCGGGGACTCCTCGATCGAGGTCTAAATTGACCGTTCGGTTCAATATCGGGACAGCAGTTCAGGCAGTGGTGCGGGCAGTGGTGCGGAGCGACGGACGGAAAGGCGGACCGGAGCAACGGGGTCCGGGCGGGAACGGGCGCGGCGCGGGCCGGCCCGGGTCAGTCCAGCAGCGCCAGCGCCTGCTCGGAGGCGTCCCGCAGGCGCGCCGAGCCGTCACCGGCCTTGCCGATCACCCGCATGCCCTGGAACAGCACCAGCAGCAGCCGGGCCAGCGCCCGCGGGTCGCGCCCCTCGGGCAACTCCCCCTGGACCCGGGCCCGCACCAGGGCCGCGGTCAGCAGCGTCTCCAGGTGACCGAGGCTGGCCTCCACCCGACGGGCCGCGCCCTGGTCGTGCGGGGCCAGTTCGACCGCCGTGTTGGTGACGAAGCAGCCGCGCCGCGGACCGCCCTCACCGTCCGCGGCGGACTCCCCCGCGAAGCGGCGGACCAGCGCACGGACGGCCGGCAGCACCGGCCCGGGCTGGGACAGCTCGGAGAGCAGCAACGGGTTCTGCTGCTCCCCGTACCGCTCCAGCGCGCGCAGGTAGAGCTCGCGCTTGCTGCCGAACGTGGCGTAGATGCTGGCGCGGGCGATCCCGAGGTGGTCGACCAGGTCGGCCATCGAGGTGGCCTCGTAGCCACGCCGCCAGAAGAGCTCCAGAGCGGACTGGAGCGCCACGTCGGGATCGAATTCCTTGGTTCGCGCCATGCCCGAACCGTAGCCTTTTCCAGATCGATCGGTCAAGAAAGATTGAAGGAGGTCGAACCGGGCGGACGAGGAGCCGGGACGCACCGGGGCGGCGCCTGCCAGTGTCCCCGCACGGAGCTCCGTGAAAGGCGGACGACAGGCGGGCCCCGGTCCGGCGGGGGGGGGGGGGGGGGGGG